>DASUSP010000126.1:0-2848 GCA_036375035.1 Candidatus Limnocylindria bacterium | reverse complement strand
CGAATGTCGCGGCGGTCGCCAGCGAGAACGCCTCGTAGATGCCGGCCACGATGCCGGGGATCAGCGGCTCGACCATCGGCCGGAACTGCTCGGGCACCTGCGCCAGGATGGCAGCTCCCAGGTCCCCCACCCCGCCGATCTCGTTCAGCGAGCCGGCGCCGCCCTGCGCGAAGCCATCGGCGAACTGCTGTGGCACGCCGTTGGCGACGAGCTGCCGCGGCACCTCGTCGACGAAGACCGAGCCGAAGATCGAGCCCACGATGGCCAGGCCCACGGTCCCGCCCACCTGCTGGAAGAGGGTCACCCCGCTCGTGGCCGAGCCGAGCTCTCGCACCGGGACTGCGTTCTGGACCACCAGGGTGAAGACCGCGAAGGTCGGCCCGATGCCCAAGCCGGCAACCGCCATCCACAGCCAGATCAGGGGTCGCGGGGTGTCCGCGCGCAGGTTGGTCAGCAGGAAGAGGCCCGCCGCGACCAGCAGCAGCGCGGCGAAGATGAGCGCCTTGTAGCGACCGGTGCGCGCCACCAGCTGCCCCGACAGCACGGCGGACACGATCAGCCCGCCCAGAAGCGGCAGGATCTGGTAGCCGGACTCGGTGGCCGATGCCCCGGCAACCACCTGGTACCAGCGCGGCAGGAAGACGACCACCGCGAAGAAGCCCATCGCCGCCAGGAAGATCGCGATCACGCTGCCGGTGAATGATCTGTTCCGGAACAGCTCCAGCGGCAGGATCGGTTCCTTGGCGCGCGACTCCACCCAGACGAAGACCGCCAACAGGAACATGCCCAGGCCGATCAGGCCGCCGACCTGCGGATCGGTCCATTCCGCCGACTGCTTGTTGGTGAAACCGATCAGGATCGGGACCAGGGCCGCCACGAAGACCGCGGCGCCGAGGTAGTCGATGTGCCGGTCCGCATCGGGCTCGTGATGGGTTGGGAGGGTGCGCCAGATCACGAACAGGACGATGACGCCAACCGGCACGTTGACGTAGAAGATCCAGTGCCAGCCGACGCTGTCGGTGATCAGGCCGCCCAGCGCGGGACCGATGAGGCTGGAGAGGCCGAAGACCGCCCCGAAGAAGCCCTGGTACTTGCCGCGCTCCGACGGGGCGAAGATGTCGCCGATGATCGCCAGCGCCACCGGGAAGAGCGCCCCCGCCCCCAGGCCCTGCAGGCCGCGGAAGGCGATGAACTGCGTCATGTCGCCGGACAGCCCGGCCAACACCGAGCCCAGCAGGAAGACGCCCACGCCGAACAGGAAGATGGGCCGGCGGCCGAAGATGTCCGAGAGCTTGCCGTAGATGGGGCCGCTCACGGTGGCCGTCACCAGGTACGAGGTGAAGGCCCAGGTGTAGACGTCGTTGCCCTGCAGGTCGGTCACGATGCGGGGCAGCGCAGTCCCGACGATGGTCTGGTCCAGCGCCGACAGAAAGATGCCCAGCAGCACCGCCACCAGGATCTCCATCCGGGTGCGGTGCGGCAGCTCGATCGGCGGTCGATCGTGGTCGGCGAGGGCAGCGGCGGTCATGCGGGTGTCTCCGTGGATGCGTGGGGTTCGGTCTGTGTGCGTTGGACCGATCGAGCCGGACGGACTCATCGGCGCTGGGGCGAGATGACCCCACCGAGCAGGATGGCGCGCCGCGGGACGCGCGGCTTCGTCGGGAGGACGGTGGTTCGACTACGTCATTCGGCCGATGCGACCCGTGACCTCACGACGTCAGGACGACCACCTCGACCGGCTCGCCCTTGCCCTTCAGTTCAAGGGATCGATGCTCCAACCCACTGTCGCCGAGGCCGGCGGCGAGCAGCGTCTCCCTGCTCACGAGGAGCTCTCCGGGTCCCGCGGCGGACGCCAGCCGCGCGCCGACGTTCACCGGGTCCCCCATGGCGGTGAACTCCACCTTGTCGCCCGACCCGACCGTTCCCACGAACGCCAGGCCGCTGTTCACGCCGGCCCCCACGGGAACGGCAGGATCCAGCCGCGCGACGGCGGCCAGCAGCGCACGCCCGGCGTCTACCGCACGAAGGGCATGCTGCTCGCCGGTCAACGCCGGGATGAAGAAGGCCATCACCTCGTCGCCGACGTACTTGTCGACGAAGCCCTCGTGCTCCATCACGACGTGCGACGCGGTGGCGAAGAATCGGTCCATCGCGTCTCGGAACTCCGCCGGGCGCATGCCCTCGGCGAGCGCGGTGGACCCGCGGACATCGGCGAACAGGTAGGAGGACTCGACCTCCGCGCCGGAGCGCCTCTTGATCAGCTCGTTGAAGCAGAACTGGCAGTACTTCGGATTGCCGGGGAACGGCTTCTTGCCAATAGCCCCCAGGATCGGCGCCAGCGGCCCGCGAAACGGCGACGCGCAGAGCTTGCAGCGCGGATCGGCGGGTATGCGGTTGAACACTCTCCTGCCGGCGCGCATTCCGGGGGCGATTCCCAGCAGCACGTCGCGCGCGATCCGCTCCTTCCGCTCCGCTTCCTCCTCCGGCGTTCGACGACGGAACACGATCAGACCTCCGGCGGGGGCGCGGATGGGGGTCGCGGCGCGGGAAACATGGGCCGGTGGGCTCCCATCAGCTTCCGGATCTGCCGTCGCTCGTACAGGCTCACAAAGGCAAGCGCCAGGACGAAGACGATGGCCCCGACGATGATCGCCGGCCAGGCATCGGCCCCGAGCTGCATGGTCAGGAGCGCGCCGATGGCGCCCGTCAGCAGCGCATTCAGCGTGCTTACCAGCCACGGCGTGGCGGCGATGATGCCCAGCGGAAACGATCGGCCCGGGACGACCCCCATCGTCGCCTCGATGCCGTCGAAGTCATCGTTGGTGCCCATGACGAAGTAAGGCTCGAG
>DASUSP010000125.1:0-4279 GCA_036375035.1 Candidatus Limnocylindria bacterium | reverse complement strand
CATCAGCTGAGCTTCACTGGAGAGACCGATGTCCGAGCAGATCCACGAGACCGTGCGCCAACGCTACGCGCAGTCGGCGATGCAGGTCCTGGCCGATGGCGCCGCCGCCTGCTGCGACGAGCCGGGCATCGGCTCCGAGCTGTACTCCGCGCTGCAGCGCGACGAGCTGCCCGGCAGCGCGGTGCTGGCCTCGCTGGGCTGCGGCAACCCGACGGCGGTAGCGGAGCTGCGCGAGGGCGAGCGCGTCCTGGACCTCGGGTCGGGCGGCGGGATCGACGTCCTGCTGTCGGCAAAGCGGGTGGGACCCACCGGCCGCGCCTTCGGCGTGGACATGACCGATGAGATGCTGGCCCTGGCGCAGCGCAACGCGGCGGAGGCCGGCGCCACCAACGTCGAGTTCCTCAAGGGCCGGATCGAGGAGATCCCCCTGCCGGCCGACTCGATCGACGTGGTGATCAGCAACTGCGTGGTGAACCTGGCGGCCGACAAGGGAGCCGTGTTCCGCGAGATCGCGCGGGTGCTGCGTCCCGGGGGGCGGATCGGGATCGCCGACATCGTCGCCGAGGACTCGCTGACGCCGGAGCAACGCGCCGAGCGCGGCTCGTACGTGGGCTGCATCGCCGGCGCTCTCTCGTTCGCCGAGTACGAGGCCGGTCTGCGGGCGGTGGGCATGACCGACATCACGTTGACGCCCACGCACGCCGTGGCGGACGGCATGCACAGTGTCATCATCCGTGCCGCCAAGCCGGCTGATGCCCCGACCGTGGCGATGCTCGCCGCCGAGCGCGCCTCGGGCGAGGAGCTGGCCATGGCGGGCGGCTGCTGCGGCGGCGAAGGCTGCTGCTGAACCGGTAGGGTTTCGGCCCTCACGCCGGGGCTGGGGCGCCCAATGGGCCTTCGGGTGGATCCTCCGCCAGGAGGCCCAGCCTGTGTCGCTTGGCGTGCTGCATTCGGTGATCGGCCACCGCAATCGCCTCTCGTGCCGAAGGCGCCGCCTTGTCCAGCACGATCATGCCCACTGATCCGCTGGTGTTGATGGTGGCGTCGCGCGATCTGAGCTGGAGTGGGCCTGATATCCGGGCGTGGACTCTCGACGCCAGCTTCAGCGCGGTCGCCGGATCGGGTAGGTCTGTCAGCAGCACCCAGAACTCGTCTCCCCGCCTGTGGGCGCGGGCCACGCGATCGGTGTCGCGGACGGCTGTACGCAGCCGGCCGGCCGTGCCATGGATCAGCTCGTCGCCGGCATGCGTCCCGTACTTGTTGTTGGTGCGACCCAACCCGTCCATGTCGATCACCAGCAGCGCGTGCAGGTGCTGTCCGACACGGGCTTCCTCGACCGCGCCGAGCAGATACGGCATGAACCCGCGCTCGTTGAGCAGTCCGGTGGGCGAGTCGTGAAGGGCATCGATGGCCTGGTCGTGCGCCTGCCAGACGACCAGGACCAGCACCACGCAAACGATCGGCGCCCACCACCCGACCGTGACGTACACCAGCGCCATCAGCCAGGCCAGGATCGCCTCGGCCAGCACGGTGGCGCGGAATGCTGAATCGTGCCCTCGAGCCGCCTGGACGACGGTGACTCGTCGTTTGATGGCCAGTACGGGCAGGACCAGGACGAAGTTCAGCGAGAGGAACACGATGGCCACGGCCGTCGCGCTGCAGAAGCGGACAACCCCCTCCTCCGCGGACAGGGCCAGCGCCGCGGCACCGATCGCGTCACCGGCTGCGCCCGCAGCCACCGCCGCAATGGCGATCGCTGCGTGATTGCCGAGCAGGCCATACCACGGCACGTCGTGGAGCTCGCGGCGTTCGAATTGCGAGAGGAGGCCCATCCAGCCCCCCACCACCGGCCCGCCGAGGATCGTCCCGGCCACCACGAACGGCATGTGGAAGGTCAGGACCGAGCCAGCGGCGAGCCTGCGGCTGCGAAGCGCTCCCACCAGCCCGAACAGAAGCCAATAGCCGAGGCCGGCCAGGAGCGCAGTCGAGGCATCCAGACCGGGCCAATCGAAGGCGATTTCGGGGTTCACCCGGTAGGTCAGCGTGGTCCAGGCCACGAGCCCGAGAGCGACAATCGACAGGAGGGACGCGTACCAGGTCTCCTCCCGGACAGTGCCCCCCGTGCCGCTCACCGGCCGTTCCCGCCCGCGGCCAGCTCGGCCATCAACTCCCGCCAGGGCCGCAGCAGTTCTTCGTAGGCGGCCGTCGTTAACCGTTCGGCGTGTGCCTCCGCATCCAGCGCATCGGTCAGGGCAAATACGGCATCGGCCACCGGCGTACGCATGGTGGCGCCGTCACCGGCCATCACCGCCGAGACGGCTTCGGCAGCGGCCGCGGAGCGGCGGCGAGCGGCAGCGCGGTCCTCGCGGCGACTGACGTAGCGCAGGGCCAGCCGGGCGGCGTTCCGGCGGTGCTGGCGCTCGGCGTCGAGCGCCCCATGCGAAACGCCGGCCCACAGGCCGGCGAGGCGTACCAGGTGGCGCGGCTCCAGGCGGCGCACGGTGGCGAGCAGCTCTGCCTGCCGCTCGTCCGTCGCGATGGCCATGGGCGCCTCCCATCCCCCCGCCGGCTCGGGCGACGGAGGTCGTGGGAATCATGGCCACGGTGCGTACCAGCCGGGAATGGCCCGAAAGTCCTAGGCCCACGGCGCGGACGGGCACCGGTTCCATTGTCCCGCATGCACCGTGCCGGCTCCAGCCTCAGCGCAGGTAGGCGCCGCCGGGGTCCAGCTCCTCGCGCACCAGCCGCAGCTCCTCGACCGTGGGGGCCGGGGTGGTCGCCGGCACTCCGTCGGTGGCCAGCGGCCAGCCGGTCTCGGATCGTGCCTGATCCAGGGTGATCCCCGGGTGGAGGGTGGCGAGGGTCATCTCGCCGGTCTGGCCGAACCGATAGATCCCCAGGTCGGTGACCACCACCGACGGGCCGCGACCCAGCCAGCCCTGCGTACGGCGGATGCGCTCGGCCTCCTCGGCGCCGCCCAGGTTGCCCGGGGAGGTGCGGAAGTCGATCTGCTCCACGAAGCTGCGCCGCGACTGCCGCATGATCACGAACACCTCGCGGGCGTTGATGGCGATTTCGCACGCCCCACCGGACCCGGGCAGGCGCACCGTCGGCGCGGCGTAGTCGCCGATGACGGTGGTGTTGATGTTCCCGAAGCGATCGATCTGCGCGGCCCCCAGGAAGCCGACGTCGATCAGCCCGCCCTGCAGGTAGAAGGCGAACAGCTCGAACATGCTCACCACCGCGGTGGCGCCGGTCACGATCGTCGGGTCGCCGATCGAGAGCGGCAGGCGCGCCGGCCGCGCCCCGAAGACGCCCGCCTCGTAGACGAGCTCCAGGTCCGGGGCCACGGTGCGCTGGGCCAGGTTGACGGCGATGTTGGGCAGCCCGACGCCGACGAAGCAGACGCGTTTCCCGGCCAGCTCGCGGGCGGCGGCCACGACCATCATCTCGGTGGGGGTGAAGGCCGCGCCGCTCACCGGTACTCCCCCTAGTCGACGCTGCCCGACGGCGCGCTCCCCGGCCGCAGGGCCGCGGTCCGCGCGACGCCCAGCTTCTCGACGTACGCGGCGCGCCCGTCAACGCCGTGGACCCACTCGCGCAGCCAGGCCTGAAGGGTCTCCTCGTCGCGGCTGATGGCGTCCCACTCGCGGTAGAAGGCGTTGTCGCGGTCGTAGTGGCCCTGGACATACGAGGGGTGCGCGCCCCACGGCTCGACGACCACCGCGTCCACCGCCAGTCCGGGGATCAACGTCCGGTTGGGATCGGCGCGGACCACGCGCTCGTCGACGAGCTCCTCGACCACGGCGATCACCCGCTCGGCGGCGAAGGCGGCCTCCTTCTGGCAGCCCAGCAGTCCCCAGACCTGCACGTCGCCGGCGGCCGAGGCCCGCTGGGCGTGGACGATGGTCACGTCCGGCTTCAGCGGCGGCACGGCATAGACGACGTCGTCGCCGTAGGGTGAGGCCACCTGGCGGATGAGCGGATTGGCGGCGGGCAGATCGGTCTCGAAGTAGGAGCGCAGCGGGAAGAAGGGCAGGTTGGCGGCACCGGCGGTGTAGCGCGCCACCATCCCGAAGTGGCTGTACTCCTCCAGCTCCAGCCGGGGAGCCGCGGCATCGGCCTCCACCCGTCTACGGATGGCGTGCAGGCCGCCCACCCCCGGGTTGCCGAGCCAGCTGAAGACGAGCTTGCGCGCCACCCCGGCGGCGACCATCTGGTCGTAGACCAGGTCCGGCGTCAGGCGGGCCAGGGTCAGGTCGCGGCGGCCCTGTCGGAT
>DASUSP010000124.1:0-6751 GCA_036375035.1 Candidatus Limnocylindria bacterium | reverse complement strand
CAGCGAGACCGGGCGTAGCGGCTCCCTGACCCGGTCCCGTCGCGGGCTGCGGTAGCCCCCCGGCAGCCAGCCGGCGTCGTCCACGCCGCGACGATCGCCGCCCCAGCCCCCTCGTCGGAACGGAGTCTCGGCATCGCGGTCGGCGTCCATCAGCTCCTCCGGCAGCTCGGCCAGGAAGCGCGACGGCTCCGCGGCTGCGCCCACTCCCCAGGTGGACCGATGCCGGGCGTTGACCAGGAAGAGACGGTCCTTGGCGCGGGTCATCCCCACGTACGCCAGGCGACGCTCCTCCTCAAGCTCGCGCTCGTCCTCCAGGGCGCGCTTGTGGGGCAGCAGCCCCTCCTCCATGCCCACGATGAAGACGACCGGGAACTCCAGCCCCTTGGCCGCGTGCAGCGTGATCAGCGTGACCCGCTCGGGACGATCCTCCAGCGTGTCCTGGTCCGATACCAGCGCCACCTCCTCAAGGAAGCGCGCCAGGCCCTCTGGGATCGCCAGCTCGTCGAACTCGGCGGCGTGGTTGCGCAGCTCCAGCAGGTTGGTCCAGCGCTCCTCGCCATCATCGGTCCCGTCCTGGATGGCCGATTGCAGGCCAGAGCGCTCGAACACCGCATCGAACACCGCCGACGGCGGCTCCACCGCCGCCAGCGAGGCGAGGCCGCGCACCAGGTCGGCGAAGGCGCCCAGCGAGGCGCGGGCGCGGGGGGTCAGGTTCGCGTTATCCCCCGCCGCCTGGACCGCCTCCCACAGCGTGGCCTCGCGGGCCGCCGCCCAGGCGCGGAGCTCCTCGACCGTCTTGTCGCCGATCCCCCGGGCCGGCACGTTGATGACCCGCTCCAGCGCCACGCGGTCGGCCGAGTTGCGCGCCAGCCGCACGTAGGCCAGCGCGTCCTTGACCTCTCGCCGCTCGTAGAAGCGCGTGCCGCCGACGAGCTGGTACGGGATGCCGAAGCGCATGAACGCCTCTTCCAGCACCCGGCTCTGGGCGTTGATGCGGTAGCAGACCGCGATGTTGCCGTACTGCAGCGACCCGTCCTCGTCATCGGCCCGCCGGGTGAGCAGGGCGGACACGCCGCGCGACGCCGACCCGCCGACCAGGCGCTCGACCTGGCGCGCCACGAACTCGGCCTCCTCGTACTCGTTGTACGCGTCGAAGATGGTGATCAGGGTGCCGGCCCCCCGATCTGTCCAGAGCTTCTTCTCCTTGCGCCCCTCGTTGCGGCTGACGACCGCGTGGGCGGCGTCCAGGATGGTCTGAGTGGAGCGGTAGTTCTGCTCGAGCTTCACGACCTTCGCGTCGGGGTTGTCGCGCTCGAAGTCCAGGATGTTGCGCAGGTCGGCGCCGCGCCAGGAGTAGATCGACTGGTCGTCGTCGCCCACCACCGCCAGGTTGCGGTGCCTGGCGGCGAGCAGCGAGCAGAGCAGGTACTGCGCCCGGTTGGTGTCCTGGTACTCGTCGACCAGGATCTGCTGCCAGCGGCCCTGGTATCGGGCCAGGACGTCCGGGTGTTGCTCGAACAGGAACACGGTGCGCATCAGCAGGTCGTCGAAGTCGACCGCGTCGTCCTCGTGCAGCTGGCGCTGGTAGGCCTCGTACACGCGCGCGGCGGTCTCGTCGTAGTAGTTGGCCGCCTGGCGGCTGGCGGTGGCCACGTCCGCCAGCTCGTCCTTGCGCTGCCCGATCCAGGCCAGCATCCCCGCCGGCGCGAAGCGCTTCTCATCCAGGTCCAGGGCGCGGAGCACCCCCTTGACGACCGCCACCTGGTCCGCGCGGTCATAGATGTTGAAGCTGCGCGTGAGACCGATGCGTTCGCCATCGCGTCGCAGGATGCGCGCGCAGATGGCGTGGAAGGTGCCGATGGTCGCCTCCCGCGCCGCCTCCTCCCCAATCAGCCCGGCGATGCGCTCCCGCATCTCGTTGGCGGCCTTGTTGGTGAACGTAACGGCCACGATCTGCCACGGCTTGGTGCCCGTCGCCACCAGGTAGGCGACGCGGTGCGCCAGGACACGCGTCTTGCCGCTCCCCGCACCGGCCAGGATCAGCAGCGGGCCCCGCTGGTGCGAGACCGCCTCGCGTTGGGGCGGGTTGAGCCGCGCCAGGATCTCCTCCGGCGAGCGCAGCGGGTTGGGGGCGGTGGTCTCTGGGGGCATCGCTCCGATTCTATGATGTCCTCATGCCAGCCGCCGAGCTGCCCGCCTGCGTCTTCTGCGGCCAGCCGATCGCCGCCGGGGAGGAGACCGCCGGTCGCGCCCCGATGGCGGCACACGCAGTCTGCGCCGACGCGGCACTCGCCGACGACGAGCACTGGGACGCGATCAGCGCTGGCACCGGCTCCGGCTCTGCCTCCTCCGGCGAGCCCGATGCCGGAAGCACGACCGCTCGCCGCCTGGGCTGCCTGGCCATAACGTTGCTCGCCGTCCTGGTCGCGCTGGTCGCGGTGCCCGCGCTCGGATAGCCGCTCTACGTCACCCGTCACACGACCATCGGGCGTGATGTCGCTGCGCTGAATCGGTCCCTCGCACGATTCGCGGCGCCCGCTCGCGCCGGAAGATCGGGCCATGGACCCGACAAGGCGAGTTTTCCAGCGGCTGATCGGCTCAACAGCGGTCACGGCGACCGTACTGGTGGGCCTGGTCGGCGGCATCCTGCTCTCCGGGGTCCTGCTGCGCCCGCTCGACGGCGGCCTCGGTAGCCCCGGCAGCCCCGTGCCGACGCCGGTCGTCACTCCCTCGCCGGAGCCGACCGACACGCCGACCCCGACGCTCCGCCCGTCCCCGCGGCCGATCCGGCCAACGCCCGGCGCAACCCCGACGGTCGCCCCCACGCCGCTTCCCACGCCGGTGCCGACTCCGATGCCGACCGTCGCGCCGACCCCGGTGCCGACCGTGGCCCCTACGCCACCTCCGCCCTCGGGGCCGCCGGTGTGCCGCTACGACGACATCCTGACCTTCCACACCTCGCTGAACGCCTGGCGGATCTCGCTGCTCGACACCATCTACATGCTGCCGTCGTCGTACGCGCCGGGTGACCTGGTCGACTCCAGCGCGGCCGGCCTGAACCGCGGCTACCCGATCCGCGCCATCCTGCTCGACGACCTGGCTGCGCTTGTGCGCGACGCACGGGCGGCCGGCGCCAACCTGGCCGTCGTGAGCGGCTACCGCAGCCACGCCCAGCAGGCCTCGACCTTCCAGTACTGGGTCGACGTGGCCGGCTACGACGCGGCGCTGCGCACCAGCGCCCGGGCCGGCCACAGCGAGCACCAGCTGGGCACGACGCTTGACTTCAGCACGGCGGGCGGCGCCTCACCGTGGGAGTACGCCGACTGGGCCACGACCCGCGAGGGCGGCTGGATGGCGACCAACGCCTGGCGCTACGGGTTCGTGATGAGCTACCCGCGCGGCTCGTACGCGCAGACCTGCTACGACTACGAGCCGTGGCACTACCGCTACGTCGGCCGCGAGCTGGCTGCGCAGATTCGGTCCAGCGGCCTGACCCCGCGCCAGGTGCTCTGGACGCTGCAGTAGCGGCGGCTACTCCCGGACGAAGACCGGCTGCAGCTGGACCGTCGCGCCGGCCTGGCTGCTCAACGACGGCCACTCGGACGCGATCGCCACCGCCTCCGCCTCGTCCGCCACCTCCAGGATCACGAAGCCGCCCAGCAGCTCCTTGGTCTCGACGAAGGGGCCATCGGTGACCACCACGCCCTCGCCCTGGCGCCCGGGTCGGAGCGTCTTGACGTGCAGCGGCTCGTCGAGCTCCTCGCCGCCCACAACCTTGTCGCCGAACTTGCGGAACCAGGCGATGTGGCGATCCACATCCGCCTTCTGCTCCTCCGGGGTCCACGTCCGCCAGGCCTCGACGTCCTCGGGGCTGAGGTAGGTGAACATCACGTAGCGCATCTGTGCTCCTCGCTTGGGACCGATGCGGGCGCGTGCGCCGCGCCCGTCCGAACCCTACGACGGACCGAGCCGTGAGCGAATCGACAAAACGGCAGTCCGACCATGTCCCGGCCCAGGTGCGCTTCAGCACTGGCCGCTCGCTCCACCCCACGTGACACTGGTGCTCCGCCCGCGGCCCAAAGGGGGCCGAAAAATGAACGATCTCCGCCGGACGGCAGCCTAGTCCGTGAGTACCGGAGCAGCATCATGGGGGGATCTCTGATCCGCCAGGCACAGCTCGGCGACCGGGGGGCCTTCGAAGAGCTGGCCGCCGAGTCGATCGATCGCCTGTACAGCACGGCCATCCTGATCCTGGGCGATCGGGCCATGGCCGAGGATGCCGTCCAGGAGGCGCTCATTCGCGCCTGGCGCGGCATTCCGAGGCTGCGAGACCTCGATCGCTACGGCGCGTGGCTGCATCGGGTCCTGGTCAACGCGTGCTTTGACGTTGCGAAACGGGTGCGGATGCCGGCCATCCGGCTGGAGTCGGCCTCCTTCGCCGATGGCGGTGGCTCGTTCGAGACCGCCGTAGACGCCCGCGACCAGGTGACCCGAGCCCTGGCACGACTCAATCCGCGCGAGCGGGCCGTACTGGTGCTCCGCTTCTTCGCGGGTCTGTCCGTCCCCGAGCTCGCCGACGCGCTGGACGTCCCGCTCGGGACCGCCAAATCACGGCTGCATCACGCCCTCGGTGCCATGCGCGCCGCGCTGGACGCCGATGGACGAGTTGCCCTCCAGGGAGGCTGGGCATGAATCGCAACGACGACATCGAGTCCCTGCTCTCGCCCTGGATGAGCCGACAGGGGCGGAGGGCTCCCGATGACCTGCTGCTCCGGGTCATGTGGGAGGTGGAAACCATGTCACAGGAATCAATGGCCATCAGGGTGGGGATACTCCGATCGTCGCTGGTCGGGTGGGTGGTCGGCGGGCTGGCGGTGATCACGATGGCGGTGGCCACTGGCCTTCTCATCGCGAACCTGCGCGCCGGCCCCGCCGGCGCCCCTGGCTCCCCGAGCCCGACTGCCGCGCCCACATGGGCCACATGGACGGTGCGGGAGACCGACGCCGTGGGTGATGTCACGGTACCGGACATGGGTGCCCCGGACATACCAGGCATTGGTGGTGTTCCCGGCAACGCACCGGACATCGTGGCCGTGGGCATCAGCCGGGTGTCCTGGGACAACCTCTTCAGGTTGGAGATCGAGCTGACTGAGCGGATGGCCGAGGGAACGGAGCTCCAGGTGTGGCTCGAGACCAACGGCGCCGGCCCCTACCACGGGAACGGGCCATTACCCATGGAGGGCGGCCCGGAATCGTGCAACGGCTGGTTCATGGAGGAGGCGGTGGGGATCCGACCGGACGGGAGCGTGCAGACCTACGCTGGCGGGAAGTGGATGCCATCACCGCGGCTGAGTAGGCCCTTCCCATGGACACAGCCGATGGTGTCGGTCGACATCCCGGTCCAGGAGATCGGCGTCCTCGACAAGCTTGCCTTCCAGGTGGTGACGCTTGGCGACGACGGGACGCACGACTGGTTCCCTGACGAGGGCGATGGCTGCTATCCGCTGATTTGGGAGAGCTCGCCGTCTTCAGCCCCGAGCTCCCCCTAATCCGAACACTACACGATGATCGTGGGGACGGAGGGATGAGATGAATACAGGTAGACCGGCCATGTGGGCCGCGCTGTGCGCGCTTCTGCTCTTACTGAGCAGCTGCGGCGCAGCCGGTGTACGCCAGACGGACAATCCCAGCGCCGGCACCACGGCGACCGAACCCGGCTCATCCGGCAGCCCCGCGGCCAACGTCACGGTGACCCGGGACGTGGGATACGAGTCATCCAGCCTCAACCGACTGGGAACCCTGGACGTCTACGCTCCGGGCCAGGCTGGTGAATGGCCGGTGGTAGTCATGTTCCACGGGCAGCCGCTCACGAAGAGCTGGCTGGCGTCCCACGCGACCCGCGTCGCGGAGCTCGGCTTCGTGGTGTTCGTTCCCGAGTGGGGTCAGAGCGGTGGGCCTGCTTACGACGCGCTGACGATGAAGGACCAACTGACGGCGGATGGCGTCCAGTCGGCTTGCGCGGTTGCGTTCGCCGCCGAGCGGGCATCGGAGTACGGGGGCGATGCGAGCTCGCTCACCGTGTTCGGCCATTCCGCCGGCGGGAACATCGCGTCTGTCGCCGTGCTTGGGCCGCCGGCGCTCAGCGACGGCTGCCTGGCGAGGGAGGCGCCGCAGGTTGACACGCTCGTCACCTGGGACGCTGACTTCCTGATCATCACCAAGGCCTTCGGCTGGGATCGCTTCCTTGCCGAGGATCCCTCGGTCATGGACACCATCACGCCGTGGGCCCATCTGCCACCGCCGAGCGGGATGCGGTTCGTCATGCTGCAGCCGGACGATTCCGGCGAGGGTCGATCGGCGACCGATGCCCGCGGCCCAGATGGTTGGCTCGCAGCGCGCGACCCAGACGGGACCGTCACGTCATCGCTCGAGGCAATGGGTGCCTTTGATGACAACTTCATCGCGCCCGACGAGACAGATCGGACTTTCGGCGACGCCCTTCGCGCATCCGGCTTCGACGCTAGCTACGCGACGATGCCAGATTCCTCTCATATGAACCTGAGTGATGCAGGATGGGAGGTGTTCCTCGCGGCATTCGAGGCGCTTCAAGGGTCCTGATTATCAAACCCACCGCCGTGGGTCTGGCGCCCGGCGGCACCAAGAAGGCCCCGGCCGAAGCCGGGGCCTTCGCATCGGTCCCTGGTGGGAGGCTGCGTAAACCCTACTCGGCGGCCCTCAGTCGCCGGCTGAG
>DASUSP010000123.1:0-5089 GCA_036375035.1 Candidatus Limnocylindria bacterium | reverse complement strand
AGGACCTGTGGGTTCGCGGCGCGGACGAAGTAGAAGGGCCGCTCGCAGAATCGGGCCACGAAGGCGGCCCGCGCTCGTCGGAGCTCCTCGGTGTCGATCAGCGGCATCGGCCAGTCGGGCGCCAGCAGCTCGTTGAGCAGGAAGTAGTTCTGCAGCGAGTGGAAGGTCTGGAACTGCCGCTCGAACGGGATCATCTCGACCAGGCTGGGGTCGAAGTTCCCGTCGATGGCAGGGACCACGACCACGTCCACGGGGGTCGGTCCGTCGACCGTGTCCCAGGTCGGCATCTCGCCGAAGAACTTCTCGACGCCGCGATTGGGGGCGGCCTTGTCGGCCCGCTCGGTCCCCTCGGCGCGCTTCTTGATGAAGACGTCCTTTGAGCCCATGACAGCCGTCCCTTCCTCGTCGACCACGGTCGTCTCGGTCGAGACCAGCAGTCCGCCGCGTCGGCAGGCCTCGATCTGGCCCATGCTCTTCCCGTGGTTCGACTCGCCGCCGAGGAACATCACCGTGCGTTCGCGGTAGCGGACCGCCGACGCGTGGAAGGGATGCAGCCCGGCCGCCTCCATGCGGAGCGCCAGCAGCGCCACCACCACCTTCTGCAGCGGGCCGGCGGGCCACGCTCCGGTGAAGGTGACCGCGTGCCCGTCATAGGTCACGGCCTTCTCACCCTCGACCTGCCAGGTGATGTCCGGGCGGTCGAGCGTCACCGCCGGCGCGATGCGCACGTCGGCCAGGCGATAGTTGAGGAAGTTCACGTCCTCCAGGACGTGGTCCCGGCGCTCTCCCCCCAGCACGTCGACCCGCAGCCGGGCCGGGCCAGCGGTGTACTCCTCGGAGAGCGTGACGGACGAGCTGGTCTGCAGTGCGTTCATTGGTTCCCTTCGGTTGGCTGGGTCTCCGCGGGCGGCGCGTCCTCCGCCCACAGGTTCTCCAGCATGGCCCCGGCCGCAGTGTAGTGATGGTCCAGGGCGCCGACCGCGCGGGCGGCGTCCCCTGCACGAAGTGCGTCCAGGATGGGTTGGTGCATGTCGGCGATGCGATGGCGGTCCGCGCCCGGCGCCACCAGGGTGATGTAGGTCCGCGAGAATGGTTCAAGCTGCTGCCACACCCGCTTGAGCATGGCGTTGCCCGCGATCTCGACGATCCGGCCGTGGAACAGCGCGTCGGCGACGGCCTCGGCGTGGAGGTCCCCGGCACGCGCTGCGCGACGCATCTCGCCGAGGTACCCGGCAAGCTGGTCCAGGTCCCCAGCCGTCATCCGCGGCAGGGCCACCCGCGCCGCAAGCGATTCGAGCTGCGCGCGGACCTCGAACGCCTCAAGCAGCTCGTCGGCCGACGGGTGTCGGACGCGGGCCCCGCGGAACGCGGTCGTCTCCACGAGGCCCAGCGCCTCCAGGTCGCGCAGCGCCTCGCGGACGGGGGCCTGGCTGGTGCCGAGCTCGCGCGCCACGCGCGTCTCGACGATCCTGGCACCCGGCGGGTAGCGGCCGTCAAGGATCGCCTCCAGGAGGCGATCCTTGACCTGGTCGCTCAGGACCATCCGCGAGAGCGCGACCTCATCGGCCATCGGTCGCCCGATCAGGCAACGAACTCTGCCGGGCGGCCCGGCTCCGTCGGGCTGCTCTCCAGGATCTCGACCACGCCCTGGCTGCCGTCCACGCGGATCCGGTCGCCGGACTTGATCTGCTGCGTCCCCACGGACGTGCCGATCACTGCCGGGATGCCGAACTCACGGGAGAGGACGGCCGGATGCGAGACGGTGCCGCCCGCATCGGTCACCAGGCCGACGATCTTTGTGAAGAGGACCACCCATGCCGGGTTGGTCATCTGGCACACCAGGATGTCGCCGGCGCGAACCTCGTCGAACTGGTCCTCGGTGAGCACCACCCGGGCGATGCCCTCGACCACGCCCGGCGATCCGGCGATGCCGCTCACCTGGCCGGCGACCGTCGTCTCGGAGCGGTAGAACTTGTCCGGGAAGCCCCACAGATTCAGGTACGGGAAGGCCAGCTGGCTCGGCGTCACGGTGCCGACCCAGTCGCGCGGACGGATCTTGTACGACTCCTCGCGCTCCTTGCGACGCTCGGCCACGATGGCGCGACCGTCGATCACCGACTGGTCGCCCATGTAGACCCGCAGCTCGTTGTAGCGCAGGAAGACCACGTCATCCGCCCGGTCCAGCGCGCCCATCTCGACCAGCTTCTTGCCGATCGCCATCAGCACCAGCCGGACGTGCGCGTTGGCTCCCTGGTCGATGTAGAAGTGGTGGTCGGGGGTCAGCGGCGCCATGCGCAGGTTGATGTCGTTGGCCGCCCGCATCTCCTCGAGGGCCTCGCCCTCCAGGCCTTCCAGGATCTCCTTGGCCGCGGCCTCGATGTCGTCGGCCACGCCCTTGATGTGCTTCGGATAGTCGTAGTCGGTCTCCATGTAGCCGCGGACCAGCTCCAGGACCGGCTCCTTCTGCTCGTACACGGTCGGGAACACGAACTCGTGGCTCCACACCGCGTGCCAGCCGAACTCCTTCTGGTAGGGCTCGACCCGCTCGGCCAGGAACTTCCGCCCGCGCTCGGATCCCTCCAGCCCGGCCAGGATGTCACCGGCGGTCTCGTGCTTGAAGATCTCCGCCAGCTCGGTATCGGCCCTGGCCTCCTCCTTCATCTTCCAGAGGGCTTCGATCGAGTCCCAGTTGCGATCCTTGGCCGAATTCTGGAGACGGCCGAGGAGGGCCTCGTCGATCTTGCCGTGGGTCTTCTCCATCACTGCGCGCAGGTTCAGCGTGGCCGACAGCTGCGCGAAGTTCAGCATCCAGTGGATCTTCCAGTGGCGATCGTGAATGTCGATCGCATCCTCCAGCAGGCAGGCCAGCTCCATGAGGGTCATCTGGTCGGCCTCGTCCAGCTTCGACTCGAGATAGTCGAAATTGCGCTGCATCTCAGGGACGAGCCGGTCACGCCACCAGTCGGCGAACTGCAGGCCGTAGGTCGGCAGGACCGCGTTCAGGTAGGAGCCGATCTTCTCCGGGTAGTTCTCCATCAGCGGGGTACGGGCGCCGTAGCGCGCCTGGTACTCCATCGCGTCGATGGCGAACGCCGGGTCGGCCGGGATGGCGGCGGTGTACAGGTACCCGTTGACGTTCTTCGCCAGCCAGTCGGAGGCGAAGGGGGTCCCGAAGCGGCGGAACATGTGGTCGCAGGTGAGCCACCAGCCGCCGATGTCGTAGTACATCGGGCTCAGCGGATGGGGGCAGTGCAGGTCGTCGTAGACCCAGAAGAGCTCCTTCTCGGTCTCGGAATCCCAGGTCACCGGGAAGTCGGCGTCCCCCAGGAACTGGCCGAGGACTTCTTCCTTGATCGCCACCGAGTTCACCTCCAAGTGCTGCTCTCGCGTCGGCTGCGCGATGGATGGGGACCGGCGTCGCCCTGGTGCGGATCAACGGGGCGCGCCTGCGTGCGTCGGTGGGCAGCCACCCGAAGCGCAGCCGGTCGACGGTGCGGGGACGGGGCGCGGCGGGCCGGTCCGCCGGTCCCGCTCGTCTCAGATCGATATCGGCAAAGGCCATCTCTCCTGCGCGTCGCCCGACGACGCCTCGACGGGCACGTCACGCCTGCTCGATAATCGATTGTCGATTGATTGCCACGATATTGGTCAAGGGTAGCGGCGTCAAGGCGCGGCGCTCGTGCTCTTCGTCATGCCCTTGCAGGGCCGAGTGGCCCTGTTGCGCTCATGCTATCGATAATCGATGATAGGCACCTCCAGGAACCGATGAGGGACGGACCGTGACCGTTACGACCAGCCAATCGCCCCTGCTGCAGATGGTCCGGGAGACTCCGACCGACTACTGGAACGACTCGTGCGCCGTGGAGGAGCTGGCCTACGCGATCGAGCGTGGAGCGACCGGGGCCACGTCCAACCCCACGATCGTCCACGAGGTCCTGGTCAAGGAGTCGGACCACTGGGTGCCGCGCGTTCACGCGATGGCCGCGGAGCACCCCACCTGGAGCGAGGTCGAGCTGACCTGGGCGCTCATCGAGGAGATGGTCACCCGCGGAGCCGGCGTGCTCCAGCCCGTCTTCGAGCGCGAGGGTCGCCTCAAGGGACGCCTCTCGGCCCAGCTCAACCCGGCCAACTACCGCGACCCGGAGCGCATGGTCGAGCAGGCCGTACGCTTCGACCAGCTGGCGCCGAACATCCTCGTCAAGTTCCCGGCCACGGCTGCCGGCATCGTCGGCATCGAGGAGGCGACCTACCGTGGCGTGAACATCAACGCCACCGTCAACTTCACCCTGCCCCAGGCGCTGGCCGTGGCCGAGGCGGTGGAGCGCGCGCTGCAGCGGCGCGAGCGGGACGGCCTCGACAACAGCCTCATGACCCCGATCTGCACGCTCATGATCGGCCGGCTCGATGACTGGGTGAAGGTGCTCGTCGAGCGGGACGACATCGCGCTGGACCCGGGTGCGGCCAACTGGGCCGGGATCGCCGTCTTCAAGCGCGCCTACGCGATCTTCCAGGAGCGCGGCTACCGGCCGCGCCTGCTTGCCGCCGCCTACCGGCATCGGCTGCACTGGACCGAGCTGGTCGGGGGCGACCTGGCCATGACCATGCCGCACGCCTGGCAGGTGCGGTTCAACAAGAGCGGCATCGTGCCGGAGCCCCGCATCGACGTCCCGGTCGACCCGGCGATCGTCGACGAGCTGCTGGAGCGGGTGCCGGACTTCCGGCGCGCGTACGAGCCGGACGGCATGACGCCCGACGAGTTCGAGTTCTTCGGATCCTCCGCCCGCACCCTGCGTTCCTTCATCAAGTCCTACCACGACCTCATGGGCGCGGTGCGAGACCTGGTCCTGCCGGACCCGGACAAGCGTGCCTCCTGACTCAACAACGGAGATCGAGATGACCACCGAGACCGTCACCCGCGAAACTGCCACGGAGGCCCCGCGCCTCATCAGCCACTGGATCAACGGCGCCCCGGTCGAGGTGGCCGAGGAGCTGACCGGCCCGGTATACAACCCGGCCAGCGGCCAGGTCATCGCTCGCGTGCCGCGCGGCGGCGCCGACGAGGTGGAGGCCGCCGTCAGGGCCGCCCGCG
>DASUSP010000122.1:0-29413 GCA_036375035.1 Candidatus Limnocylindria bacterium | reverse complement strand
CGCGAGGTCGGTCTGGCCCTGGGCGACAGAGCCGATCGTCACGGCGAACTCCGGCGAGCTGGTGCCGAAGGCGACCACGGTCAGGCCCACGACGAGCGGCGAGACGCGGGCGGCAGCAGCCAGGCGGGACGCGCCACGCACAAGGCTCTCGGCCCCCACGACCAGCAGCACGCTCCCGACCACGAACAGGAGGAGCGCGGGCGCGAGGCTCACCCCTCGGCCGCCGGGGCCGTGCCTCTGCGCATGAGCACGAACAGGCCGCCGCTCGCCCCCAGGAGCGACGCGGCCAGGATCCCCAGCTTGGCCACGGCCAGCGAGTCACCACCGGGGAACGCCAGTTCGGCGATGAAGAGCGACATCGTGAACCCGATCCCGCACACCCACCCCGCTCCCCAGATGTGCCGCCAGTCCAGGCCCTCCGGGAGCCGGCCGAGTCCGGTGGCGACGACGACCCAGGTCGCCCCGAGGATGCCCGCCTGCTTGCCGATGACGAGGCCGGCCACGATGCCGTGGCTGATCGGGCTCGTGGCTGCCTCGCCCAGGTAGGTGCCGATCGCCACCCCGGCGTTGGCGAGCGCGAAGAGCGGCACGATCAGGAACGCGGTCCACGGGTGGAGCGCGTGCTCCAGCCGATGCAGCGGTGACTGGGCCGACGCGGCGACAGCCTCCAGCTCCCACAGGGCGGCCTCTCGCTCGTAGGCGGTCTCCCGGGTCGTCGGCTCGCCCGCGATGGCTTCTGTCAATCGCCTCAGCGCCGACGCCGTTCGCTCGGGCACGTCCCGGGGGGAGCGCCTGGTGCTGGCCGGGATCGCGGCGGCGAGCAGCACCCCGGCGAGGGTGGCGTGCAGCCCGGACTGGAGGACGGCCACCCACAGCAGGAGGCCGATCACCACGTAGACACCGATGGTGCGAATGCCGAGGCGGTTGACGGCGATGAGCAGTCCGATGAGCCCGGCCGATGCCGCCAACCAGGCGACCGACACTTCGGCGGTGTAGAAGACGGCGATGACCAGGACGGCCATGATGTCGTCCACGATGGCCAGCGCCGTCACGAACAGCCGCAGGGTGAGGGGCACGCGCGATCCGAGCAGGGCCAGCAGCCCCAGCGCGAACGCGATGTCGGTGGCCATGGCGATGCCCCATCCCCGGGCCGCGTCGGTGCCGAGCGTGAAGCCCAGGAAGATCAGCGCCGGCGCAGCGGCCCCGCCGAGGGCGGCGGCGATGGGGACGAGAGCGCGCCGCGGCGAGGACAGCTCCCCGGCCACGATCTCGCGCTTGATCTCGAGACCGACGACGAAGAAGAAGATCGCCATCAGCCCGTCGTTGATCCACAGCTGGAGCGGCTTGGTGAGCCCGATGTCGTCGGTGCCGACCACAAGCTGGGTCTGCCACACCGCCGGGTAGGTCTCGCCCCATGGCGAGTTCGCCCAGGCGAGGGCCGCCAGCGTGGCGGCCAGGAGCACGATGCCGCCCGAGACCTCGGCATGGATGAAGTCGCGCAATGGGGCGAGCAGTCGCTCGACGACACGGCTCGCCGTTCCGCCTGAAGGCTTCACGAAGCGCACCTCATGCCCACGCCCGAGTTCGCGCCCGATGGGGGGATGGAGCGGGAGACGGGGATCGAACCCGCGACATTCAGCTTGGAAGGCTGACGCTCTGCCAACTGAGCTACTCCCGCCCGATTCGAGCGTGGGCAGACATCATAACCGAGCGCTGCGGGACCTCCGACCGACCCCATGGACCGATGTCAGTGGCACACCGCTGTGACAGCGCATAACTCAGCCGCACAGACGAGGCCCGGTATGGGGCCGAATGGCTCTGGTCGGCACCGGGCCGCAACGCGATGTTTCTGGATTCCGACAGCCGCGTGCCATCCGTCAGAAGTCGGGGTGCAAGAGCCTCATGACCCGTCCAATCGCTGATGTCGACGAGGTCGCCGATCGCTTCCTTGATGGTGTGCTGGAGCGCGATCCGGTTTCCGCCACACGCATCGGCGATCGGCGCTGGGACGATCGGCTGCCCGACTTCGGTGATGCGGGGCGCGCGGCCGAAGCAGCCGCCTGCCGCGGGCTCTTGACAGAGGCCGAGGCAATCCGCCACCAGCCAACCGGCGAGCAGGCGGTGACCCTCGAGATGCTGGTTCTGCTGGCCCGCAACCGGCTCGAAGCGATGGAACAGAAGCAGTATCAGCTGGCGGTCGACCACATGATGGGGGTGCAGACCCTGCCTGCGGAGATTGCCGAGTTCCAGCCCGCGCAGCAGCCGGACGCGCTCGACGCACTCCTGGCTCGCTTTGCCGCCTACCCCCGCGCCATTACACAGCACATCGCCACCTTGCGAGAGGGGATCGGGGATGGCCGGACCTCGCAACCGGCGCCGGTTCGCAAGACGATCGCGCACATCGAGCGAATGCTGGCGCGGCCGCCGGCCGAGAGCAGGGCGGTGACGTTGGCCCAGGTCGCGAGCGAGGTCGCCCGCGACCGAGTCAAGCAGGCGGTGGAGGCTCACGTCTACCCGGCGCTGCAGCTCCTGCGGGACTTTCTGGCAGAGGTGTACGAGCCAGCCGCCCGCTCGGAGCCGGGCCTGAGTTCCACGCCTAACGGCGAACGCGCGTACGAGCTCGCCATTCGCCTGCAAACGACCCTGCAGACGGCCCCCGACGATCTCCACCGCTTCGGTCTGGCCGAAGTCGAACACATCGAGGCCGAGATGGACGAGCTCGCCCGCCGATTAGGCTATTCCGACCGCGAACCACTGCGGCGACAACTCATCGAGGAACCGGCCAATCAGCCGATCGCGAGACAGCAGCAACTCGATGTCGCCACCGAGCGCGTTCGGCAGGCGGAGGCTTCCGCCCCAAGGTTCTTTCGGCGCCTCCCGCGAGCGGCGTGCAACGTCAAACCGATCGATGGTGACCTCGAGGACTTTCAGCAGACGCATTACTGGCCGCCCGCTCGGGACGGCTCGCGACCTGGGTTGTTCTACCTCAATACGAACCCACATCCCGGCCTTCCCCTGCCCATGCTTCCAGTCGTCACCTTCCACGAGGCAATCCCCGGCCATCACTTCCAGGTGGCGATCGAGATCGAGCTCAGCGGTCTGCCGCGGTTCCGCACCGAGATCGCCTCCGTGAGCGGCAGTGCCGCTCTTCCGCCCCCGAGCGGGACCGGATTCATCGAAGGCTGGGGGCTCTATGCCGAACGGCTGGCCGATGAAATGGGCCTCTACGCCAGCGACCTGGAAAGGCTCGGCATGCTCGAGTTCCAGCTCTATCGCGCCGTGCGAGTGGTGGCTGACACCGGACTGCACGCATACCGATGGAGCCGCGAGCAGGCGATCGACTACTTCCGGGAGCGACTCGGCGCTCCGAGAGCGTTTGCGGAGACGGAGGTCGACCGCTATCTGGTGTGGCCGGCCCAGGCGCTGGCATACAAGGTCGGCCAGCGAGAGATCGAGCAGGCACGGCGCGAGGTGTCTGAACGCATGGGCGGGCGCTTCGACCTCGCCGTCTTCCATGACGAGGTGCTCGGGCACGGAACATTGCCGCTGACGATCTTCCGGCGCGAGATTCCCGGCTGGGTCGAGGCCGCCAGCCAATCCGGTTGACCCGGAGGGTTATCGGCGACTATGGATCGAATGCGGCACCTGTGAATCCCACCACCTCTCCAGATTTCGTCGTCATTGGAGGCGGAGTGTGCGGTACGGCCGCTGCAGCGTTCTTGGCCAGCGACGGCGCAGCCGTAACCCTTTACGAGCGCGAAGCCCTGGCGGCCGGAGCCTCGGGCCGGAACTCAGGCTACGTCGGCTATCCGTTCGACCCCACTCTTGTTTCGCTGTACCACGAGACACTCAGTCTGTGCACCTGGTTGGTCGATGCCGACGGAGGGACATGGCTGAGCCGGGATGCGACGGGCGTGCTTCACGTGTCGGAGAACCGAGTGCGGCTGGTCGAACTGGCGGCGGAGCTCAGGTCGGCATCTCCTGACCTCCCGGCCAGGCTGGTCGAGTCTGATGAGCTGGGCGAGCTCGTGCCCCAACTCGCGGCCGGCCCGAGCGCCTGTCTGGTCGAAGTCGGGCATCCGATTGCCCCGTCTGCGTCGACATATGCACTCGCCTCCCTTGCCGAACGAAGGGGCGCGGTCATTCGCGTCAACCGGACTGCTCGCCCCCGAATGCAGGGTAGACGCGTTGTTGGTGTCGACATTGAAGGGCGCTTCCAGCCCGCCGGCGCGGGTGGTCGCGGCTGGCCCATGGACACCGGAGGTGATTGACCCGACTGGGACCTGGAGGCCCATCAGACCGCTTTGGGGCGTGGTGGTCAAACGCGATTAGGCAATCCGCCTAGGCCGCCGCTCCCTCGGCCAAGGGCGATGACAGCGCATAACTGAGCGTGCCACGCTCAGGACGCCACTTGGGATAGCACAGCGCTCGGGCCGAGAGGCTTGGAAGGCTGACGCTCTGCCAACTGAGCTACTCCCGCGCGGCGTGCCGAAGATACCACGGGCGCGTGACCGGTTGATCCCGAGATCTATGGTGGATCCCGTCAGCGAATGCCGGCCGGATCCCTGACGACCAGCACCGAGCAGGGCGCATGCCGGACGACCTTGCGCGCCACGCTGCCCAGCAGCAGGTCGGCCACCCGTGACCGTCCGCGCGGGCCGACGACGAGGATGTCCGCCGCCTCGTGACCCGCGACGTCGATCAGGACCTCGGCCGGGTCGCCGGCACGCACCTCGTCGGCGGTCAGCAGGCCGCAGGTATCCAGCCGCGCTGCGAGGCGTCGCGTGGCGAGCGCCAGCTCCCGGTGCGCGGGCCGATCGGCGTCGGAGTGGCCGTCCGCAGCCACGCCGATCACCAGCGCGCTCGAGCCACGGAACAGCTCCCAGGCGCAGATGACGCGCGGCATGGCCGTGGCCGCGGGAGATCCATCGGTCCCCACCACCAGTCGTTCGTAACCTTCGCCGCGCGCCACGAGTACGGAGCACGGCGCCCTCTCGATGAGCTCCGCCGAGACGGACCCCAGCAGCAGCTCGCGGATCGGGCTCAGCCCACGCGCTCCCAGGATGAGCAGGTCGGCCTGCAGCTCCATCGCCCGATCGCGGAGGACGGTCGCCGGCCTGCCCGTCACCAGCGCGGTGGCCACGTTGCGGCCCTCGCCAGCCAGCGTCGTTGCCGCCTCGGCGAGGTCGGCGCGGTCCGACTCCGTCTGGTGCGCCGAAGTGGCGACGCGCACCACATGCAGCTCGCTATCCGCCGGCCACGGCAGGGAGGCGGCCATCCGGCTGGCGCCCGCGGCCGCGGGTGATCCGTCGTGGCCGATGACCGCCTTCATCGCAGGATGATCTCACTTGCCGCGTGGCACGGCGCGGTTCGGTCGAAAGGTCCATGCCGTTCGGCACTGGCCGCGGAGGGTGCCGCTCGGTGACCCTCACAGCTGCCGGGTCGCCCTTCCATTCCGAATGCTTCTTGCTGGCGGGCCGGGAGAGAAGGAGGGTCAGGATCCATGGTTGCCGAGCATCGTGCCGATCCTCTCGAGGATCACGAGGCCGCACGGCTCAAGGAGTACGGGTACACCCAGGAGCTGAAGAGAGAGTTCAGCTTCTGGCATGCCGCTGCGCTGGGCTTCGCGGATATCTCGCCGATCGTCGCCCTGTACGGCATGTTCGCGCTCGCCCTCGCGGCGGCCGGACCGATCTTCTTCTGGGGGCTCTTCCTGGTCCTGGGCGGGCAGATGCTCGTCGCGCTCGTGTTCGGCGAGATCGCCAGCCGATGGCCGCTCGCGGGCGGCGTCTACCAGTGGACGCGGCAGCAGGTCGGCACCGGTCCGGCATGGTTCGCCGGCTGGGCCTACATGTGGACGCTCACCATCGCCATGTCGACGGTTGCCTTCGCCGCCGCGAGCTTCTTCGCTCCGGTTCTCGGCATCGACGACGCCGACAAGACGCTCCTGGTGATCATGGCGTTCGGCTTCCTGGCCTTTGGCACGTTGGCCAACACCATCGGGCAGTGGGTCCTGAAGGTCTTCGTCAGCCTGTCGATCGCGGCGGAGTTCATCGCCTCGATCATTGTCGGCATCGTGCTGCTGGTCGGGTTCCAGGTGAACCCGATCTCCGTGCTCTGGGAGACCTCGGCGAGCGGCGCGGCCGACTTCAACTGGTTCACCTTTGCCTGGCTCGGGGCGGTGGCGTTCATCGGCTGGTCGTTCCTGGGCTTCGAGGCATCTGGAGCGATCGCCGAAGAGGTGAAGAAGCCGGAGCAGTCGGTCCCGTGGTCGATCATCGTGGTCCTCGGCTTCGTCGGCGCGGTCGTGATCTTCTCCGCCTTCGCGATCCTGCTCGCGATACCGGACATCGATGCCGCCATGACGGGGAACGTGGCCGACCCGGTCGTCCAGACGATGGAGTACCACTTCGGCGAGACGATCACGCGGCCACTGCTTGCGATCATCGCCCTCGGCTTCACCGCCAGCATGGTCGCGCTCCAGACCGCGGTGTCGCGGACGCTCTACTCGTTCGCCCGTGACCGCGCGGTGCCGTTCTACGGCTTCTTCCAGGGACTCACCGATCAGCACAAGCTGCCAGCCCGGGCGATCGTGTTCGTCGGTGTCGTTGCCGCGCTGTTCCTGCTGGTCAACCTGGGCGCCGAGCAGATCTACACCCTGCTCGTCTCGTTCGTGGTCGGCGGCTTCTACATCTCGTTCGCCTTCCCGGTAATCGCGGCGCTGTACCTGCACGTCACCCGGCGGCACGAGCGAGGGCCGTTCAACCTCGGGCGGCTCAGCTTCGCGGTCACGCTGGTCGCGTCTCTGTGGCTCGTCTTCGAGCTGGTGAACATCGCCTGGCCGCGATACGCGGATCTGGCCTGGTACGAGAACTGGGGCGTGATCCTCATGATCGTAATCCTGGGGATCATCGGTGCGGTCGCCTATATGACGGTTCCTGAGAAGGAGACGAAGGCGGTCGTATGAGCGAAGGCGGCACGGGAGCGCGGCCTGTCGCTCTTGTCATCGGGGCGGCGGGGATGGTCGGTCCGGCCATCGCCCGTCGCCTCGCGGCGGCCGGATACAGCGTGGCGCCGCTCACCGCGGATGCCGCGGACGGAGGCTCCATCGCGGATGCAGTCCATGGGGTGGCCGCCGAGATCGGGCCGATCGAGGTCCTGGTCACGGGACTGGGCGAAGCGGCCCCGGCGGAGTTCACGGGTCTGGACGGGGCGCGCTGGACTCAGCTGCTGAACTCCCATCTGCGCGCGGTCACGAACGCGTGCCGCGCCGTGCTCCCCGGGATGGTGGCGGCCCACCGGGGAATGGTGGTCACCCTGGTGCCGCGGGCAGCGCTGCCCGGCGGAGCTCCCTCGCGGCCGTACGAGGCTGCGGCCGGTGGCACCATCATCGGCTTCACCAAGAGCCTGGCCGTCGAGATGGCGCCTCAAGGCATCCGCGTGAACTGTGTCGTCGCTCCGTCCACGGGCACCGGCGACGCGGTTGCCGACACCGTGGCGTTCCTGGCGCAGGAGGGGGACTTCTACGTCGGCCAGGTCTTCACCCCCGTGGAGGGGGAGGGAGACAAGCATGGATCGTGAGGGTCCCGTCGCCCTGGTCACCGGGGCCGGCCAGGGAATCGGTCGGGCGGTCGTGGAGCGCCTGGCGCGCGACGGCTACCGGGTCGCGATCAACGCCCGAGTCGACGACGGACGCCTCCGCGAAGTGGTCGCGGCGACCGGGGGATTCCCGGCGCCTGGCGACATCGCGGATGAGCGGGCGATCGGTGCGATGGTCGACGAGGTCCAGGCGCGGCTCGGGCCGGTCGAGGTCCTGGTGGCCAACGCCGCCCGGATGTGGATGGCCCCCTTCCTGGAGCTGCCGGTCGAGCAGTGGTGGCAGCAGCTGGACGTCAACCTGACCGGCCACCTCCACCTGATCGAACGCGTCGTGCCGGGCATGGTCACCGCCGGACGGGGCCGGATCGTGATCGTGGCGTCGTACTGGGGCGTCGTCGGCTGGGAGAACGCCACCGGGTACGCGGCCTCGAAGTCGGGCCTGATCGCATTGGGCCACACCCTCGCTGCCGAGCTCGGCCCCCAGGGCGTGTCCGTGAGCGTGGTGGCACCGGGAGTGATCGACACGCCGCAGCTCGAAGTCGATGCGCGCGATGCCGGCAAGCCGCTCGCGGAGATGCACGCCATCTATGCGGCGGGGATTCCGGCCGGCCGCATCGGCCGGGCGGACGAGATCGCGGCCACGATCGCCTTCCTCGCCTCGCCTGACGGTGGGCGTGCCTACAACGGCCAGGTCCTGCATCCGAACGGGGGCGAGATCCGATGCATGACGTAGACGGCATGGCGCGCCATCCGGCGCCCGATACGTGGCGCGGCGCCGCCGCTGCAATGGTCCTCCTGACATTCGACGTCGACGCGGAGAGCCCGATCCTGGCCGCAGGCGACGAGTACGCCGGGCACCTGTCGACCATGTCGCACCAGGCGTACGGTCCGCGGGTGGGGCTCGCCCGGATCCTGGATCTCCTGCGGCGGCGGGACATGCCGGCGACGTTCTTCTTCCCCGGCATCGTCGCGGAGCGCTGGCCCGATGCCGTGGTCGCCGTCCTGGCGGCGGGCCACGAGGTAGGCCTGCACGGGTACACGCACCGCTCGCCGACGATGCTCTCCGATGACGAGCAACGCCTGGAGTTGGAGCGCGGGCTGGAGGCGCTGCGCAGGGCGGGGGCGTCCCCGGTTGGCTATCGGGCACCGATGTGGTCCACGACGGCGCTCACCCTCCGTGCGCTTCCCGCGCTGGGGATCCGCTACGACTCGTCGCTGTTCGACGACGATCGACCCTACCTGCTCGAGACTGGCAGCGGGCGCGTGGCCGAGCTGCCGGTCCACTGGTCGCTCGACGACTGGGAGCAGTACATGTACATCCCGGCGCCGGACCTCGGCCACACGATCAAGCGCCCCAGCGAGGTCGCCGGCCTGTGGACCGAGGAGCTTGACGGCATGCGGAGCACAGGATCGCTGTGCGTGCTCACCTGCCACCCGTTCCTGAGCGGGCGGCCGGGGCGGCTGCGGGCCATCGAGCGATTCATCGACTTTGCGGACGAGTGCGGGGACGTCGTCTTCGCGCGGGCGGACCACCTCGCGGCGAGCCTGCTGGCGGACGACGGGGCCACTGGATCGGAGGATGAACGCGGTGCATGAGACGCAGGGGAAGCTGGCGGGCCGGGTGGCGCTGGTGACCGGCGGCAGCCGGGGGATCGGTGCCGGAATCGCGACAACATTCGCCCGTGAGGGCGCCTCGGTGGTGATCACCTACCTCAGCCGGGAAGACGCGGCGAAGGAGGTGGTCGAGCGGGTGCGGTCGCACGGGGTCGCTGGTCACGCGATCCGCGCCGATGTGAGCCACGCGGAGGAGTGCCGTGCGGCCGTCGAGGAAGCCGTCGAGCGGTTCGGACGGATCAACGTGCTCGTCAACAACGCGGGGACCATCGGCGCGGAGGTCCACATCGCCGACATGGCCGTGGAGGAATGGGACAAGCTGATCGGGACGGACCTGCGCGGCGTCTTCCTGACCACGAAGTTCGCGCTTCCGCACATCCCGTCGGAGCCCGTCGGCAAGATCATCAACATCGCGTCCGAGCTGGCGCTGAAGGGGCGCGCCGGGTACGGGCACTACTGCGCCGCCAAGGGCGGCGTCATCGCATTCACCTACGCCTTGGCGCACGAGGTTGCGCCCGGGATCTGTGCGAACGTGATCGCGCCCGGACCGATCGAAACGGACATGATCCTGGCTGACATGGCGCCGGAGTGGATCGAGAAGGAGAAGGAGATCCCCGCCGGCCGTCTCGGGCGGGTAGACGAGATCGCCGAGACCGCCGTGCTGCTCGCGTCCTCTGCGGGCGACTTCTTCATCGGTCAGGTGATCAGCCCCAACGGCGGAGCCGTCTTCAGGTAGCCGGAGGCACCAGGATTGAATCGCAGGATCGTCGGCCAGACCGATGCCACCAAGGTTCCGCGCTATGCGGGCCTGGCCACCTTCGCCCGCCTGCCCACGGAGGCGGAGGCGCCCGAGTTCGACGTCGCGATCGTCGGCGTCCCCTTCGACGCGGGCGTAACCTACCGGCCCGGTGCGCGGTTCGGGCCCTCGGCAGTTCGGCAGGCGAGCAGGCTGCTGCGGCCGTATCACCCCGCCTCCGGCACCAGTCCCTTCGACAGCCTGCAGGTCGTGGACCTCGGCGACATTGCGGCGAGCCCGTTCTCCATCGAGGATGCGCTCGCCTCGATACAACAGGGCCTGGCGGCCGTCCTGGCCACGGGGGCGCGGTTCGTGGCGATCGGAGGTGATCACACCATCGCCCTGCCGGCACTGCGCGCGGTGTCCGCCAAGCACGGCCCCGTGGCGTTGGTGCATTTCGACGCCCACCTCGACACCTGGGACACCTACTTCGGCGAGCCCTATACCCACGGGACCCCTTTCCGCCGGGCGTCCGAGGAGGGGCTGCTGGACCATGAGGCATCGGTCCACGTGGGGATCCGTGGCTCCCTCTACTCGGCGGGGGACCTTGCCGACGACGGGGGCATGGGATTCTTGATCTTCGGCACCGATGACGTGGCGGAGCGCGGCCCGTCCGCGATCGCCGCCGAGATCCGAGCGCGCATCGGTCCCCGGCCGCTGTACGTGTCGGTGGACATCGACGTGCTGGACCCGGCGCACGCGCCGGGAACGGGAACCCCCGAGATCGGCGGGCTGACCTCCCGCGAGCTGGTGACGATGCTGCGGAAGATTCGAGGCCTGAACGTGGTTGGGTGCGACGTCGTCGAGGTATCTCCCGCGTACGACCATGCCGAGATCACGGCCGTTGCCGCCGCGAACATCGTCTACGAGATGCTGACGCTCTTCGTCCCTGTTACGTGATTCGGGGCATGCGCCACGCGACTCCAGCGCGCTAGTCGCGTCGTTGGGTTCATGAGGCGACCTCCACCCGCTCGCCCTCGAACAGGCGGGCGACGTGATCGGGGAAGTTCGCGACGATGACTCGGCGCTTGGGCTTCCGGATGGCGGTCAACTCATCGGCCTCCTCGGTGAGCTCGCGAGGGAGGATGGAGACGCGGCGAGGCCGCTCGTACGGGGCGAATTCCGCCAGGAGCCGCCGCACCTCACTCTCGATGAGCTCGCGCACGGCCGGGTGCTCCGCGATCTCCGCCATGCTGTCATCGCCGATGCCGTTCTTCGCCGCCCACGATCGGACGTGCTCGAGGTCGAGCGTGACGAGGGCGCCGGTCCGCTCGTGGTGATCGCCGAGGATCACCGATTGGCCGATGTACGGCGAGGCCGCCAGGGCGTTCTCCATCGGCGCCGGCATCACTTTCTTGCCGTTCGCCAGGACGATGAGGTTCTTCAGCCGGTCGGTGATCTTGACCCGTCCCTGTTCGTCGATCTCGCCGATGTCACCGGTGTGGAACCAGCCATCGGGCTCGAAGGCTGTCGCGTTTTCCTCCGGTAGGTTCAGGTAGCCGCCGAAGACCTGCGGTCCGCGCGCCAGGATCTCGCTGGTCTCCGGGTCGATCCGGATCTCCGTCCCGGGGAACGGCAGGCCCACGGTCCCGAACCGGAAGCTGTCCGGCCGGTTCATGCATAGGACGCCTGACGCCTCGGTCAGGCCCCATGCCTCCAGGATGAGGATGTCCATGGAGTAGAAGAGCTCACCGATGGCCTGCGGCAGCGGCGCGCCGCCGCAGGCGAAGAATCGCAGCCGACCGCCCAGCAGCTCCTTGATGGGCCGGAAGACGAAACGCCGGGCGACCGCGAGTTGCAGGCTGATCCACGGGCCATCGGCGCGACCGGCCAGATGGTTGGCGTAGTGCACGGACCCCACCCCGGTGGCCCAGGCGAAGGCGCGCCGCTTCCAGGCGGGGCCCGCGTCCAGCTGGTCCTGGATACGGCGGTAGATGCGCGCGAAGATCGGTGGGACGCTGACCATTACCGTGGGGCGCACCTCGCGCAGGTTCGCCGGCCAGCGCTCGATCACCGGCTCGGCGAAGGTGATGGACGCTCCCACCGCCAGGGGGACCATCTGCCCGCCTGCTCGCTCCGCGATATGGCTCAGCGGCAGGACCGACATGCCGAGGTCGTCTGACGAGAACGGCATGGCCTGCATCGCCATCTCGCAGTGGGCGAGCACGTTCCCGTGGGTCAGCGGCACGCCCTTCGGGTCCGCGGTGGCTCCCGAGGTGTGGATGATCGTCGCCAGGTCGGCGCGGCTGAACGCGGACCAGCGCTGCTGCCATGCGCCGCGCCAGGCGTCGTCCGGCTGGGCCTGCCCCATGAGGCCTTCCAGCGTGACGGTCGCCTCTGGCACGTCGTCCGCCGGATCAAGCACGACGATGCCCTGCAGCGCGGTGCCGTGCAGGCCGGCAAGGCGCCTGGCCAGGTTGGCGCTCTCGACGATGGCGAAACGCGCCTGGGTGTTCCCGAGGATGAAGCCGATGACCAGATCACGCTCCGCGTGATAGATCGGGCAGGTGACCGCGCCTAGCGACATCGCCGCCAGGTCGCAGACCAGCCACTCGGGTCGTGAGCGACTCATGATCGCCACCCGGTCGCCGGGACCCACGCCCCAGGCGGCCAGCCCGGCGGCGACGCGTTCCACCCAGCTCCACAGCTCGCCGAAGGTCACGCTCTGCCACCCGGGCTCGCGTCCCTCGGCGCGTGCCGCCCGGCGGCTCGGCTTCCAAGTGTAGGCGACCTTGGCGTCGTATCCCGTGACACTGCGGCGCGCGAGATCGAGCAGGTTCCGGGCGCGTTCGTCTTCGGCCAGCCGGATCGGCTCGCCCGTCACATTGAGGCGCCGGCCCATGCGCGTATCCCTCGTGCCTCCGATCGGGCGACATTAGCCCGCGCTGCGCCGGGCGTGAAGGGCCGTTCGGTACACCCTTGCCTTGGGGGCCGCTCTCCAGTCCTGAACCGTCACGTTCGCGTCCACCGGGTGCCTGCGAAGACGCGCGCCATGCCGCCCCCGATTGATCGCGATCCGAAGTTGTCCCAGGGTGCCCATCTCGAGAAGCTGGTCACCACGGCCTGGCTGGCCGAGCGCCTCGACGACACCAGCCTGGCCGTCGTCGAGCCGGACGAGGACATCCGTCCTCAGGCGTCCCGCTGCTCTCTGCTCTCCAGGACCGCATGCAGTTCGCCGACCTCGTGGCTGAGGTCGCGGACACGCCCGGCCATCGTTTCGATCATGGTGAAGGCGAGCGACGGGTCCTCGTTGATCCGCCGCAGGAAGTTGCGCCTGTCGAGGGTCAGGATTCGGGCAGGACCCTTTGCCCTAACAGTGGCGGAACGGGGTCCCCCGTCGAAGACTGCCATCTCCCCCAAGATCTCGTTTCGGCCCGCCAGGCGCAGTGGGACCTCGCTGCCGTCGCGTTCGAGGACGATCTCAACCGTCCCGTCCAGAACGACGAAAAGGCAGTCGCCGGGATCGCCCTGGCGCATCACGACCTCGCCATCGGTGTAGAGCCGCCCGAGTGCAGCCCGTGTCATGGGACCACCTCGTGGTGAGGTGGCCGACGATTCGAGGCTGGCAACAACGCAGACGGGAGGGCACGAATGCCTCTTGCCACCAGGGCCGGATGCACCATCCGTCGGAAGATGTCGCTGTACGGTGCGCTGCCGGAGAAGATGTCCCACAGTACGTCGCTCAGCCGACGCGGCCCCCCGTTCCGCTGTTCCTCGCGCACCATCGCAAGGATCGCGCCGCGCACCGGGCGCACCCGCTTGGCCACCCGGGTGAGCAGGAACGCATACCGCCCGACACGGTTGTCGCTGCGAATCGAGCGGCATACCGGCAGGAAGTTGCTGCGGAAGGCGTCTTCGGAGACGCCTTCGAACAGAGCGGTTCGTGCCGCCGCCTTGGCCGTCCGGTACGCGGCCCCGATGCCGTCCTTGTAGAGCCGAGTGACGCCGCTGTCGCCGATGAACACGACCCGGTCCGCGTAGGGCTTGTCGACTCCGTGGACGTTGATGTGCGGCAGGCACTGACAGGTGTGACTGCCCGGATCCCAGCCGGTGGGCATGACCCGACGGACCTCAGGAGCATCGGCGAAGGCGTCGGCCAGGCTGCTGTCGATCCGTTCGCCGAGCAGGCACATGGTGACGTAGTCGCCCTTCGGTATCAGGGCTGCGAACTCCAGGCGCGGAAGGTTCAAGAGGAAGACGTGCATCGACGAGCCCAGCGAGGCGTCGATCGCATTGCTCCCAAGCAGGTACTCGCGGATGAGCGTCTTGGTGAGCTGTGGCCGGCGGTAGCCGACGCCCCAGCCCTCGAACGCCTTGAGGATCGAGGTGTTCACGCCCGTGGCCACCACCGCCAGATCGTAGGTGAGCGCTGCACCGCCGCGCGGATGGAGCGTGGGCCTTCCCTCGGTGCGCGAGATCGCGTCGATGCGGGCCTTGATCACGCGTGCGCCGAGCGCCCGCGCATTCGTAAGGAGAAGATGGTCGAATGACCGCCACCCACCCGCGGTCGCGTCGCGCGGTCCGCCGCCGCGATGCAGGGCGCCGATGCGCGCCTCCGCGCTCGGCGTCGCAATACGGACGCTGCCGACGTCGGTGTGCAGCACGTAGGAGTCGATGGCGCGCTGCACCACGTCGTCCGAGAGGAGCACGCCATCCATCGCCAGGTTCTGAACCAGTGTCTCGGAGACGATTCCGCCGCACATGTTGCAGCCGACCGGGCCTGGGCGGTCGAGGGCACGCGGCTCATAGATATCCACCTCCACCTGCGTGTGGAGGCGAGACGCCATGTCCAGGAGGAAGTAGGCGAACAGCGATCCGGCCGGTCCACCGCCCAGGACCGCCACGCGCGACCCATCCCGGAGAATGTGCTCGTCGTCGGGACCGTCGCTGGGCAAGGTGGCCAACCGGGACCGCATGAGCAGTCAGCGCAGCACGGCGAATCCAACGAGGTCATCGTCAGGGATGCTCAGCCGAGCGCCCGCACCATCACTGATCGTGACGTCGAGCTCGTAGCCGCCGGGCGCCAGCCGCAGTACGCCGCCGAGCACCCCACCGCCATTCGCGTCGGTCCTGATGGTGCCAAGGTGATACGCGACCGCCGTGGCGCCGCCCGGACCGAAGCCGAAGCCTTCGGCATGCACCCCGTAGGTCGCATGTGGGGCCAGCCCGGTAACGATGATCTGGTACTTCAGCCCCGCCCGGAACTGGCACCAGAACACGAACCACCCCTCCGCGTCGCTGCCATCCACCGCGATCAGCGGATCAGCCACGATTCGGACCCCGTAGTCAATCTGGCCCTCGGGTCCCTGGGAAGCACTCCATGGGATCTGTGCGGGGAGGCACTTGAGGACCCCTTCCGCAGCCAGAAAGTCGTTGGCGAAGTCCGGCCACGGGCAGCCATTCGACGCGGGTTCCATGACGCCGCGGCTCGGTGGGCCAGGTGGCCCGGCGACCGCCGTGGATGCGAACAAGAACGTCGCTAGCAGCGCGCCGGTGACGACGAGTGAGAGCCGTCTCATCTCCATACCCTCCGTGCCCGCTTCTGAAGATGGCAGGCTCGCTGATTGTTGGAGGCGCCCCGGCCCATGTCATCCGTAAGGCCCGCAAGATGGCCAGCGGATTGCCGCATTGGCGGGCCGAAGCGGCTCGCGGGCCGGATCGAGTTTCCTCAGCCGTCAAACCACCAAATGGCGGACCCTTAGACCACCCGGGTGAGCGAGTACATCAGGTGCGGCAGCTCTCCCCATACAGCCTCCCGCTCGACCTTCATCCCCAGCTTCTCCGCGACGCGGCGGGATGCGATGTTCGCGTGGCTGATCATCGACACGATCCGCTCCAGCCCGATGGTTTCGAACGCGTAGTCCCGCCAAGCGGCAGCCGCTTCGGTGGCAATCCCCTTTCCCCAGTACGGACGACGGACGATCCACCCGAGCTCAACCTCGCGCTTGCCTTCCACTGTCGTGCTGATCAGGCCGCAGTCACCCACCAACTCGCCCGTCCCCTGCAGGATCACGGCGCAGCGGCCGTAACCGTCCGCCTCGTAGCGGGCGAGGTTCCGCTCGATCCATTCGCGCGCCCCTCGGCGATCCAGCGGCTCTCCCCAGTCCGACAGGGCCTCCCGATCACCGAGCATCACCGCCAGATCGTCGAGATCATCGAGGGTAAGTGGGCGCAGCTCGAGGTGCTGGGTCCTCAGAAACAGGGCTGCCATCCCGCCCAGAGTACTCCGCCAATCGAGGGACTTGGCCTGGCGGCGTGGATCGAGAGCGACGGCTCGGCGAGGTGTCCACCCCTCGCGCGACCGAGGGCGTAGAACTCGTCGTTCGGTCGCATGTCGGTGAGGTTGGCCATCCGGCTGCCGTACGAGAAGAACACGGTGATGGCACCGATCGTAATCGGCGTTGGACTGTTCGCTGCAGCGGTGGCGCTGGGGGCCTGCGTGAGGTCCGCCGCCGGTTTCTGGGCCGAAGCAGCGACCCGCACCACCTGCAGCTCACTGGGATCGGGCTACGGCAGGGAGGCGGCCATCCGGATGGCGCCCGCGGCCGAGGGTGATCCGTGGTGGCCGATGACTGCCTTCATGGCGAGTGCTCCACCGCTTGCCCGTCAGCCGTTGCACGATCGCCCAGGGCTTTCACCATTCCGCGGAAGATGAGGCCATGGACCGGGTACAGCCCGTACCAGTAGGCGAGCCCGGGGAGCCCCTTCGGCTCGAAGAGGGCCGTCTGTACCAGCCGGGTTCCGTCGGGCGTGGGTGTGACCTGGTACTGCAGCCACGCGCGACCCGGCACCTTCATCTCGGCCCGCAGCCGGAGCAGGCTGGGGCGCCGGATCTCCTCCACGCGCCAGAAGTCGAGCGCGTCGCCGACCCTGAGGTTCGTCGGAGAGCGGCGTCCCAGGCGCATGCCGATGCCCCCGATCGAACGATCGACCGCGCCGCGGATGCGCCACAGCGGGTTTGCGTAGGGCCAGCCGGACGCACCACCCAGGCGCTCGACCTCGGCGAACACTCGCTCCGGTGACGCGGCCACGGTCCGCTGGCGCCGCTCCACCAGCATCCCCTCACGGCTCGTCAGCGTCGGCAGATCCTCTCGCCCCGGCATATCGAGCGAGTCGAACCAGGTTGACTCGACGTCGTGGCTATCGGTCCGTTCGATGGCGCGCCGCACGGCCTCGGCGTAGGGCAGCGGATGGAGCCCGAACGCTGCGGCCGGCTCCGGGTGATGGACCACCACCTCGTTGCGCAGGCCCTCGATCAGCGGTCGGGCGATCCCGGCGGGAACCGGTGAAACGAGGCTGACCCAGTACGAGCTCAGGCGGGGAGTGAGGACCGGAACCGGGACCATCACCCGGCGCAGGCCGCGCTCGCGCGCATAGCCCTGCATCATCTCCCCGTAGGACAGCACGTCCGGCCCGCCGATCTCGACGATCCCCTCCACCTCCGCGTGGTCGAGGGCGCTCGTCAGGTAGTCGAGGACGTCGCGGATGGCGATCGGCTGACAGCGGGTGCTGACCCAGCGGGGCGTGATCATCAGCGGGAGGCGCTCGGTCAGGTAGCGCAGGATCTCGAACGAGGCACTGCCGGAACCGATGATGATCGCGGCGCGAAACTCGGTCACCGGCACGCCGTGGTTCGCGAGCTCTGCGCCGGTCAGGTGTCGGCTGAGGAGGTGCGGCGAGAGGTCATCGGCCTCGTCGCCCAGCCCACCCAGGTAGATGATCCGACGCACCCCGGCCCTGGCGGCGGCTTGGGCAAAGTTGCGGGCCGCCTGCTGATCGCGCTGGGCGAAGCCTCGTTCACCGGAGCCCATCGAATGGGCGAGGTAGTAAGCGACGTCCACGCCCTCGAGCGCCGGTGGCAGCGTGGACGGCTGCAGCAGGTCGGCCGCCACCACCTGCGCCCCTTCGAACCGTTCCGCCAATGGTCGCGCGTCACGGCTGGTGAGCACCAGGTCATGGCCCTGCGCCTGCAGCCGGGCGGCAAGCCGCCCGCCGATGTAGCCGCTGGCGCCGACGATCAGCAGTCGCATGGTCGCTTCACGAGATCGACGGCAGGTACGGTCTCCACGCCGCTAACGCTACGACAGTCACAGGCGCGCCGGATTGCTGCAGAGCTCGCCGGAGAGATGGTGTGCACGATTCGCCTTGTGTCGCGACAGAAATTGCGTCGGGCGTGGCGGCGCGCGAACAGCCACCCTCCCGGAGCTGCTCCTGTCGTCCGCGCCCGTCTCATCAGGGCAGGAGCGCATCGAGCAATCGCTCTGCTATGACCTCGCCAAAGACCGAGACGATGAACATCGCCGTCGGAATGACGAGCGCGACCATCGTGTGGATGAGCGTCCGCGATGCCGACGGGCTGGCTGGCGCCTCCCGGATGGCCCGATGGAGCGCAATCAGATGCTCGACCCGAGCAGCATCGGCCGGCGACCGTTCGGCGAAGGGCGGGCCGTAGGCGTCGATGCGGCTCTGCAGCGCGGCCAGGTTGCGCTCGCGAGACTTGGCAACGATCGTCCGGACTCCGGCGCGCACCGCGACCATCGATGCGAATGTGGTGGCGTAGCCCCACCCGATGAACCCGGCCGCCAGCGGCAGGACAAGCGGTGACTCTGGGCCGACCAGCAGCACAGCGAGGACGAGGGAGAAGGTCACCCCGACTCCCACCATGAACTGCATCGTGGCCCACGCCCGCATCTCGCCCTGGACCTCGACCGAGTCGACTGGGCTCGGCCAGAAGAGCCCGTGGTCGTAGCGCGCTTCGCGGGTCATGAACGGCACGCTGTATAGGTTCTGAAAGGCCAGCTCGCCGAACTCGTAGAGCAGCAGAGCCAGCAGAGCCACGCTGCCAAGCGGCAGCTCGGCCATGCTGTTGGGAGCAACCGCCAGGCACGCCAGGAGGATCGTGAATGCGACGGCCGCCGCGACCGCTGCGCTCGCCCGGATGTTGTACCAGCGCCGAACGAAAGCAGCCAGCTGCCGCAGATCCGCCAGGTGCTCGATCCTGGGAACCAGACCGGTCAGGTCCTGCAGCATGCGCCGGGCTTCCACTCGCATCGGTTCGCCCGCGAGACCGATCGGGACATGCCTCCGAAGGGACCAAGCATCGGCAAAGCCAAGCAGGATCGCGATCAGCACCCACGCCTCCCAGCGGATCCCCACCCACCGTCCGGTCACGGCAGTCACCCCAAGCGGGACGAGCAGCCGGAAGCTGATGCCGGCCAAGCCGCCGAGGATGGCCGCGCTCAGTGTCGATGGATCGACGCCCAGGCGGCGGAGCAAGTGCCCCTCGAGGCGAGCAGCAAGGAAGACATCGGAGCCCAGGCGACGTCGGATCTCCTCCGCGTAGGCTTCAACCGCCTCACGCCCGGAGCTGCTGGGCTCCAGGGAAACGTGCGCCGCGTGCCGGGCGTTCACAAGCCGCGGTCCGGCGGCGGTCATGGCCCGTACCACAGAGCGGAGACTGCGGCCGGATTGGCCGCCCCCTCGCCGGCCACAGCCTGCGGATCCGGTTGACCACGGCCAGTGGGCGAGGCAGCGCGCGCGCCGTCGCTGAGCATCTTCCACTCCTCGGCCATCCCTGCGATCAGCTCGTCGAGATCGGGGAAGCCTCGCGCGTCGGCGCTCACCACCAGGGCAACGTGGCCAGCGTACGAGAAGGCGCACAGCGTCAGCCCGATGTTCCCGATGAGCTGGATGATCGGGAGGATCTCGAGCACGGGTGCACCCAGGAGCCGGACGGTGGCGGATGGCCCGGGCACGTTGGTAACGATGACGTTCGCCGCGCGCTGGTGAAGGTTCAGCCATCGTCCCAGCGGGGTCGCCTGCAGGGCGGTCATGGCTCCGGCGATGCCGGCGGGGAGCTGCCTCCGCATCCGCAGCCTGCGACTGGTCCGCACGATCTCCGCGAGCCGATCGTCGGCGTCCGTTTGCCACAACGGCAGCGGGACGATGATGGTGCCGACCTGGTTGTCGACCGCGCGGACTCTGCTCGCCCGCCGCAACGACACCGCCTGGCCGGCAGCCAGCTCCACGCCTTCGACGCGATCCCCGCGCGAGAGAAGGAGGCGACGGAGCCCACCGGACCAGATCGAGAGCACCACGTCGTTGACCGTGCCACGGTGACGCCGCGCCTCGCGCCTGGCCTGCGCGCGGTCCAGCCGGACATAGCCGATGCGTCTCCCAGCCCGCACGGGACCGTTCAGGGACGTACTTGGCGCGCCGTGCCGGCCCATGCTGCGGCCGACGACCTTCGTCATGAGCCGCGCCGCAGCAACCAGCCGCCCCGGATGAACCAGCGCCGAACCGATGCGCGCTAGCTTGCCCCCGACGCTCGCGAGGGTATCGATGAACAGAAGCCAGCCGGAGGGAGGCGGGGTGGGCGTCCACCCCGGCTCAGGACGCTGGGGTGCGCCGGGGCCCGAATCGAACAGCGCCCCCATCACCGCGACCGCCGCCATGCCGTCTGCGATCGCGTGGTGGAGCTTCAGGAGCGCCGCCACACGCCCATCGGCGAGCCCGGTGATGAACCACAGCTCCCACAACGGGCGCCGGCGATCGAGGACGGGGGCGTAGAGGCGGGCGGCGGTCGCGAGTAGATCCTCCTCGCCGGCCGGCGGCGTCACCGCCGCTTCGTGGACGTGGTTCTCGATGGCGAATCGCTCATCGTCCACCCAGAGTGGCCGTCCCCGCAGGAAGCCTGGACGGTGGAGGCGACGGCGCAGCTGCGGCGCCCGGGCCAGGCGACGTTCCAGGCCCGATCGGATCGCGTTCAGCCGCAGATCGCCATTGGTGTCCAGCAGGGCATTCCCGTCCAGGATCGCCAGGCCCCCGAAATGGCATGGCCAGTCGGCGGTCTCCAGGCCGAGGTACATGCACTCGAACGCAGAGAGGCGTCGGACGGCCATGGCAATCGGTCGGGCGTCGTTACCGCGGGGCGCCCACCGGCGTCCGCTCGACCGCCTCCACCTTCGAGAGCGCGGTATCGAGCACCTCCACGGTCCGCGCAGCCTGGTCGCGGCTGTATACCAGCGGCGGGCCGAGCAGGATCGTCCCGCCCAGCGGCCGGACGAAGAGGCCCATCTCGCGGGCGATCGCGGCCACCTGGTTGTCGAGCGCAAGGTCGACGGATCCATCCGTGCTCAGCTCCACAGCCATGAACAGGCCGAGGCCGCGGACGTCGCTCACCAGCCGATGCGCGCGCAGCCCCTGCAGCAGCTCGAGCATGTACGCGCCCACGGTGGCGGAGTTCTCCACCAGGTTCTCGCGCTCGATGATCGCGATGTTCGCCACGGCGGCGGCCGCGGACACCGGGTGCCCGCCATAGGTGTGGACGTCCCAGAAGACCGGGATGGCGTCGGCGATCCGGCGGCACGCGATGGCCGCCGCCATCGGGGCATAGCCACTGGTGAGGCCCTTTGCGACGACCATGATGTCGGGGATGACGCCAAAGTGGTCGGCACCGAACCATCGGCCGGTCCTGCCGAATCCGCACACCACCTCGTCGCAAATCAGGAGGACCCCGTACCGGTCGCAGATCTGCCGGATCATTGCCAGGTAGTCGGGTGGCGGGATGATGCAGCCTGCCGTGGACATGATCGGCTCGACGATGACGCATGAGACCAGCTCGGGATCGCTACCCAGGATCGCCTGCTCGACGGTCGTCGCGCAGGCAAGGTCGCAGGAGGGGTAGGTGAGCCGGAGCTCGCAGTGGCGGCAGTACGGGGGCATGGCGCTCACGAAGCCCACGCCCGGGACCGCGGGGTCTGCGCTGCGACGCAGCACGCCGAAGCCGGGACTCCAGCCGGTGGCCGACAGGGCGCCCATCGTTGCGCCGTGGTACGCACGCCGGAGCGACACCACCCTGTAGCGCTGGCTCTCGCCAGTCGCCTGGTGGTACTGCCGAGCCAGCTTGATGGCCGCCTCCACCGCTTCCGACCCGGAGCTGCAGAAGAAGCACGCATCAAGGTCGCCGGGCGCAAGCGCCGCGAGCTTCCGCGCGAGGTCCACTGTCACGGCGCTGGTGGTCCCATAGGGACTGGTGTAGTTCAGCGTCTCGGCCTGCCGGGACATGGCGCGGGCGATCTCCGTTCGTCCGTACCCGGCGAGGACGGCGAAGACACCACCTGACAGCGCATCGAGGTACTCGCGCCCGTCCGCGTCGTACAGGAGCGCCCCCTCGCCACGGTGAAGCACCCATGGGCCGCGTTTCTCGAGGAGCGAGCGAGGAGTCGCGTGGAAGATGATGTGGTCGAGCGCGTCGCGAACGAGTTCATCGCGAACCGGGGTCTGCATCCTCTCGCCTCCACAGCGGAGAGTCACAGGACCGAGGATCGGAGCAGATGCGGGGCGTCACAAGTGCCTACCGGCCCGAAAACTAGTGAGAGGAAGTCGGGTCCGGCAGAGACCGCGGTAACGAGCCCGGCCGACCGAATGGCAGAAGCCGCGCTGGCGACCAGCGTCACTCCGTGACTTCTCCGCGTCGCCCGGGTCACATGCCGCCAGGCGACGGGATCGGGCATCGGGGGTAGCATCACGACACCATGGCTCTCCCAAACGATCCCGATCCCAAGCTGGCCCGATACGCCAATCCGGAGAAGCTGGTCACCACCGCCTGGCTGGCCGAGCACCTGGGTGACCCGAACCTCGCCGTCGTGGAGTCGGACGAGGACATCCTGCTGTACGAGACCGGCCACATCCCCGGCGCGGTGAAGGTCGACTGGCACACCGAGCTCAACGACCCGGTGACGCGCGACTACCTGGACGCCGAGCGGTTCGCCGAGCTCATGCGGCGCAAGGGCATCGGTCGCGACACCACGGTGGTCTTCTACGGCGACAAGTCCAACTGGTGGGCCGCCTACGCCCTGTGGGTTTTCAGCCTGTTCGGCCATCCCGACGTCCGACTGCTGGATGGCGGTCGCACCAAGTGGGAAGCGGAGGGCAGGCCGATGACGACCGATGCACCATCCCGCCCCGCAGCCGAGTATCCCGTGGTGCAGCGGGACGATTCGCGCATCCGTGCCTACAGAGACGACGTGCTGGCCCACCTCGGCAAGCCGCTGGTCGACGTCCGGTCGCCGGACGAGTACACCGGCAGGCTGCTGCACATGGCCAACTACCCGCAGGAGGGGGCGCTGCGCGGCGGTCACATCCCCGGCGCTGTCAACGTGCCATGGGCGCGAGCCGCGAACGAGGACGGTACCTTCAAGCCGCGTGACGAGCTGGAGGCCCTGTACCAGGGCGAGCTGGGCCTGTCACCCACCGATAACGTGGTGGTCTACTGCCGCATCGGGGAGCGCTCGAGCCACACCTGGTTCGCGCTGACCTACCTGCTCGGCTTCCGTGGCGTCCGCAATTACGACGGATCGTGGACCGAGTGGGGCAACGCGGTGCGGATGCCGATCGAGCGAGAGGCTGAGGCCGACGCCGGATGACCGCCGAGACGATGCCTGATCGGCTGCCCGACAGGCTGGCGGAGATCGTCGGGGACTTCGCCTCGTCGCCGCCGCGCGACCGGCTGGAGCTCCTGCTCGAGTACTCGCAGTCGCTGCCGCCGCTCCCGGAACGCTACGCGGCCCATCCCGAGCGGCTGGAGCCGGTGCCCGAGTGCCAGTCGCCGCTTTTCGTCGCCACCGAGCTGGACGCCGAGGGCCGCGTACGGCTCTTCATGGACGCTCCGCCGGAGTCGCCCACGACCCGCGGCTTCGCCGGCATCTTCCACGCCGCCCTGGACGGGCTCGCCGCCGACGAGGTGCTGGGCGTTCCGGGTGACGTGACTGCCCGCATGGCCCTTGCCGAGGTGGTCAGCCCCCTGAGGCTACGAGGAGCCTCCGCCCTCCTGGGCCGCATCCAGCGCCAGGTCGCCGAGCGCATCGGCGCCGCCAAGGTCAGCTAGAGGTAGGTCATGGACATCGAGAACGTTCTCATCCAGGTGCCACTGTTCGAGGGCCTGGACCAGAAGGTGCGTCGCCGGCTGGCCGAGCAGGGCACGCGGCGGGCCTACGGCCCCGGCGAGTACATCATCAGGCAGGGCGATCCCGCATCCGCGCTCTACATCGTGCTGCGCGGACGCGTGCAGGTGGAGCAGGAGGAGGGAGAAACGCTCGAGGTCCTGCGCGAACTGGTCCCCTACGCCTTCTTCGGTGAGGTGGCGCTGATCGAAAAGACGTTGCGCACGGCATCGGTGAAGGCGCTGGTGGAGACCGAATGCCTCCTGCTGCCAGCCTGGGAGTTCACCGCCCTTCTCAAGGAGTACCCGGACATGGCCGATGTCGTCCTCCATGAGCTCATCGATCGGCTGCACCGCAGGGAGCACCAGGTCCTTTGAAGTCGGGGCACCGGGACGCCACGGTTGTCACGTCCTGCGCGGGGACGAACGGCCCTATCGCCCGCTTCCACCAGCGGACGACCATTCCTAGCGCGTCTGCACGCCGGGTGGAGGCGCGCCCAAGCGTGGCGGAGGAACTGAGTGGATGAACGCGGCCCGCCCGACGGCCGAGCTTGATCCGCGGAGCTTCGTCGAGGCTCCGGTGATCGCGGCCCTCAACGGCATCGTGGTCCGCGCCGTGGTCGGCTTCAGCGTCGTTGCCGCCTTCGCGAGCGTGCCCCTGATCGCCAGGCTGGAGGATCCGGTCCACGATGCCTTCCATCTCCTGCTGCCGATCGGTGCCGTCGGGTACTCGTTGATCACCGGAGCGTTGCTTCTGCTGCGCCCGGCGCCTCCCGTCTCGGATGCCTGGGCGGGGGCCGCGGAGGTAGACCCCGCGCTCGCGCGATTCGCGCGGCGCGTGTCGATATTCATGATCGTGGGCTGGCTCGCTGCGGTGGGCGCCGTGCTCGTGCATCACCATCTGAGCTCGCCCGACCAGGTGCTCATGACGGTGCTGGTGGACGTGCCCCTCACGCTCGCGGTGTGGCTCGCGGCGGTCTTTGCCTGGACCGGCTGGTGCAGGGCCACCCTGGCGCGTGCCCAGGACGCCGCAGCTCACCGCCTGCGGCGCTACTGGAGTGAAGTCCCGCGATCGAGGCAAGCGCCGTAGCGCCTCAAGCCTCGTCGGATGCCCCATCCAGGCCGATGCTTGTCGGGCCGACCACCTGCACGACGGCGCTCCATGGGTGCGACCTCGAGATGCGGCAGGCAGCGCCCACCAGCCGGGCCCGCTCCTGCATACCAACGATTCCCAGCCGGCCGGCAGCGACCAGATCGGTGGGTGGCGGCAGCGGCGGGATTCCCACACCATCGTCAGCGACGGACAGGCGGTAGCGATCGGGCTCGAGCTCGAAGCGAACGGCGGCGTGCTTCGCGCGTGCGTGGCGTTCGATGTTCCGCAGCGCTTCCTGGCAGATGCGAAGCACGGTCAGCTCGATCTCCATCGGGAGACGCCGCTGATCGCCAACGACCTCGAAGGATGCCGTGAGTCCGGCCCGGCTGCCGACGGCCGAGGTCTCCGCCTTCAGGGCCGCTGCGAGCCCCAGATCGTCTAGCACCGACGGTCGCAGATCCCTGCTGAATCGGCGCAGCTCGTCGGCCACCTCTTCGGCGCGGCTCCGAGCTGACGCCAATCCGAGCGGTGGCGTGCCGTGGGTTTGCTCCTGGGCCTCATCAAGGCTCCTCCACAGCAACATCAGGGATTGCAGCGGGCCATCGTGCAGATCGCGAGCGACGCGCCGACGTTCCTCCTCGCGCGCCGCAACGGTGCGCCGAGCGAAGCTTTCGACAAGCTGCTGCCGTTCCATCGCGAAGGTCACGTCGCGCAGCTGGGCCAGCACGCGAGAACGGCCGTCGGCATCCTGGAACGGGACGGCAACCGGCTCGACCCAGATGCGGTCCGTGTCCCGCGAGACCTCCAGCGGCTTCCCGCCCTCGACGGCGTGTCCCTGGATCGCTCGCCAGATTGCCGGGTTCAGCTCGCCGACGTTCATGCCCCGCAGGACGGCCGGCGGGCGCTCAAGGAGCGTGACGGCAGCAGCGTTGGCTTCCAGGATCAGCCCGTCCTGGTCGAGCAGGAGGATGGGATCCGCGGCCACGTCAAACAGTCCGCGATATCGAGCCTCCGACGCACGCCGTTCACGTTCCCGCGACTCGGCCTCCTGGCGCGCCTTGCGTTCGCGATCCACCCAGTGGCCAACGAACAGTCCCACGCCCACGACCAGGCTCGCCTGCCACAGCTCACCGAGGGCACCGGCGCCCGCATGCCAGAGGCCGATGTTCGGGACGGTCAGCACGAACGACCAGATCGCGGTGGGGGCCGCGCCACGCATCCCGAAGTTGAGCGCGGCGTATACCACCGGGAGCAGGTACAGCGATACGGGCAAGAAATCGGCGCCGTGGAGGTCGAGGAGCCCCGTGGTCTCCACGAGAGCATGCCCCAGCGCAATCGCCAGGACCAACGCCTGCACGATCCAGAATTCCCGTCGGTGCAGGGGCGGCCACCAAGCCTGAAGCCAGTGGACAAGCCGAGGCCGATCGCGCGACTCGCGAGCCAGGAGCATCTGGCTCACGACCCGCCGCCCTCTCGGCGCAGCCAGCCGCGATGGGCTGCCGTCGCGATCGCCTCGGTGCGGTTCGCCACGCCAAGCTTGTTGAAGACGCTTGTGAAGTGGGCCTCCACGGTCCGGATGCTCAAGGAGAGCGTGTCGGCGATCTGCTTGTTGCCCATGCCGCCTGCGGCCAGCTGGACGACCTCTCGTTCCCGATCCGACAAGACCTCCGCGTCGTCGTGAGATCGCGCCGCAAGTCGTCTCGCCAGCATGGGGTGCAGCACCACCTCGCCACGGACCACCGCTCGGATGGCAGCCACGACGTCCAGCGCGCTGGCCGTCTTGAGCAGATAGCCACTGGCCCCGGCCTCGATCGCCGCCACGACGTAGTCCTGGTCGTCATAGGCACTGAGCAGGAGGACGTAGGGCGCGCGTGGTCCTGAACGGATTTCACGCGTGGCCTCAATCCCGTTCAGGACGGGTAGCGCGACATCAAGCAGGACTACGTCGGGGGCCAGCTGCCTAGCGAGCCGCACCGCCTCGGCGCCGTCGGCCGCCTCGCCGACAACGGTGATCGATTCGTCGCGCTCCAGAATCTGGCGCGTGCCGTCGCGGACGACGGCGTGATCGTCGCCCAGCAGGACCGTGATCATCTCGGCCGCCACGCGCCCCGCCTCCCTGCGGTGATCGTTGGTTGATACGGCAGGTCACGCCGCATGCAAAGGGCCGAACGTCACGTGCGGCGCCGGTGATCGGGGGATCCCGCAGGCAGTTCTGCGGATGTCCGCAGAGAGGATATACGGATGGAGGCCACCCGCCAGCGCGCGAGCATGGACGGCGGAGGTCAGCGGTGGAAGGCGAGCACGAATCCATCGAGGGGATGTCGAGCGGCTCCATCGAGCCGGGCGCCACGGGGCCGGGCCCAGCCGGCTCGGCTGCGGCATCCGGCGAGCCGCCGGACGAGAAAGCCGCGCTGTCGCGCCGGAACTTCGTCCTGCGGGCGCTCGGGCTGATCGCCGGCGGAATCGCCGCAGCACTGGGCATCCCTATCGCAGGATTCGCCTCAGCACCGGGCTGGCAGGCCAAGACTCCTGCACGGCTCCTCTCCGTCTCCGTCGTACCGACGTTGCGCTCGAGCGCCCTCGCATCGGTCGGCAGGCTGACCGACTTTGAGGTGGGTGTCCCGCAGTACGTCAAGGTCGACCGACCCGTGGTTGACGGGTGGGTGCAGGAGAACGCGCCGGTGGGGATGTACGTCGTGCGCACGAGCGAGACCGATGTATCGGTCTTCGATCCACACTGCACCCATCTCGGCTGTCCGCTCGGCTGGTCGCCCGGCTCGCGTAGCTTCGTCTGCCCTTGCCACGGTGGGTCCTTCGACGCCGACGGCCGCGTGATCGGCGGCCCGCCGCCACGGCCGATGATCCGGTACGAGGCGCGGATCGAGGGCGACGACGTGTTCGCCGGCGAGCTGCAGGACAAGGCTTGAGCGATGGGCCGCATCGTTCGCTGGATTGACGAGCGACTCAATGTTTCGCCGCTCGTCCGGGCCTTCATCGACCGACGGGTGCCAGGAAACGTCGGCTGGTTCCATACGCTCGGCAGCGCGACGCTGTTCCTCCTGGTCGTCCAGATCGTGACCGGCATCGCGCTCTCGATGTCATACGTTCCCAGCCCGGACCACGCGTATGAGAGCGTCCTCTATATCGACCAGACCCCGTTCGGTGCTGCCGTCCGCGCCACCCACCGCTGGGCAGCCGGGTTACTGGTCCTGTTCATTGGGCTGCACGTTCTGCGCGTCTTCATCTGGGGCGCTCACCGTTACCCGCGCGAACTCACCTGGCTGATCGGCGCCGGCCTGTTCTTCGTCGTCCTGGGCTTCGCCTTCACCGGCTACCTCTTGCCCTGGGACCAGAAGGCTTACTGGGCGACCGTCGTGGGCACAGACATCGCCGGCTCGGCGCCTTTCATCGGCGGGGCTGTGCTCGAACTCTTGCGCGGCGGCGAGCAGCTGGGTGCCGTCACGCTCGCCCGCTTCTACGGCATTCACATCTGGGTGCTGCCGGCCGCGCTCCTCATGCTCGTGGGCACTCACCTGTTCGCGGTCATCCGCCAGGGGATTGCCGCCTCGCCCCGCCGCCAGCCGCTCGTGGAGTCCGTGCCGGGTCTGTCCCGCCGCGAAGCCTACGAACGCGAGTATGCCGCCGAGAAGCGGGCCGGCAAGCCGTTCTGGGAACCCCTCCTGAAGGACGCCGTCATCGCCGCCATCCTGACCATCGTGGTCTTGGCCCTGGCGCTCGGTGCGGGGGCGCCGCTCGAGCCGCAGGCCGACCCGAACGCTACGAACTACGTTCCCCGTCCGGAGTGGTATTTCCTCGACCTCTTCCAGCTCCTCTGGTACTTCACCGGCAGCCTGGAGCCGCTGCTGATCTTCCTGACTTTCACGCTCGCTTCGATCATCTTTATCCTCGTTCCCTTCATCGATCGGGGTCGCGGCCGACACCCGCGCCAGCGGCCAGTCGCGATGGGTCTGACGGCGGCCGTGGTGATCGGTGTCCTGGGCCTCACCTACCTCGGGGCGAGCGCGAACCCGCCGGTATCGGTCGCAGTTCCACCGACCGTGGGCATGTCCCGCGGCGAGCTCGCCGGCCTGGAGGTTTACAACGCCCAGGGATGCAGCTCCTGCCATGAGATCCGTGGCATCGGAGGCGACGTTGGCCCCGACCTCTCGCGAGCCGGGCGTCGCTGGGAGGAGGCGGAGATGCGGAGGCAGATCGTCACTCCCGAGGATGATGAGATGCCGGCCTACGACGGGCTCTCCACTCAGCAGCTCGACGATCTCGTGACGTACCTGTTGAGTCTGAGGGAGTAGCACGGCTCATTGGGGGTCGGCGTCCGCGTCGGCCCAGAAGATTCGGAAAAGGAGACCGG
>DASUSP010000121.1:0-2634 GCA_036375035.1 Candidatus Limnocylindria bacterium | reverse complement strand
CAAGGCCAACATCCCGAGCCGGATTGCCTTCGCCATGACCTCGGGCGTGGACAGCCGCACGATCCTGGACACCACCGGTGCCGAGGACCTGCTGGGTCGCGGCGACATGCTCTACCAACCGATCGACGCCCCACGTGCGGTGCGCCTGCAGGGCGTGCTCGTTACCGATGCCGAGATCGAGCAGGTCGCCGGCCACTGGCGCGCCCAGGGTGGGCCGCGGTACCGGCCCGAGATCACCGCCCCGAAGCGGGATGGCAAGGGCGGTGGACGGCCCGGCGAGGATGACGACGGCGACGACGCCGACTCGCTGCTGACCCAGGCGGTCGACATCGTGCGGCACCAGAACAGGGCATCGGCCTCGCTGCTGCAGCGGCGCCTGCGCATCGGCTACGCCCGCGCGGCTCGCATCCTGGACCAGATGGAGGACCGCGGGATCGTGGGACCGGCCGATGGCAGCCGCTTCCGCGAGGTACTGGTGACGCCCGACGGGTGGGGAGGTGACATCGCCCCCGACGAGGACGAGGCGTGACCGAGCAGGAGCTGCACAAGCTCGGCGAGGTGCTGCGCGCCGCCCGGGAGGAGAAGGGCGTCGACCTGGCGCGGGTCGAGCGCGACACGAAGATCCGGGCCCGATACCTCTCGGCGCTGGAGCGTGGCGCCTACCGGGAGCTGCCCGGCGCGGTGTACACCAAGGGCTTCCTGCGCAACTACGGGTCGTACCTGGGCCTCGACACGGAATACCTGGTCGACCTCTACCGCCTGGAGAGCGCCGCCTCGCCGGTGGAGCGGCCGACGGTCCAGGCGCCGCCGCGTCCCATCACCACGCGGCGCAGCGGCGCGTTCGTGATCACGCCCGGCGCCGTGCTGGCCGCGCTGCTGACCGTGGGCGTGGCGCTCTTCATCGTGTACCTGGTCAGCGAGTTCGTGACGTTCGCCGGGACGCCGAGCCTGACCATCACCCAGCCGGCCGGCGACGTGAACGGCTACCGCGGGGACGAGTTCACCTTCGAGGGCGTCACTGAGCCGAACGCCACGGTCACCGCCGAGACGGCGACGCGCAAAACCGAGGCGACCGCCGACGAGCGCGGCAACTTCGAGATCACCGTGGAGCTGCGGCCCGGCTCCAACGTGGTCACCCTGGTCGCCAACGACCCTCTGACCGGGCGCGACAGCGACCCGTCCACGCGCACCATCCTGGTCGGTGATGGGGGCAGCCTGGCCCCGTCCCCGCGCGACGAGCTGGCCGTGACTTCTCCGGAGGCCGGCGCCACGCTCACCGGGCCGGTCGAGGTCCAGGGCACCGGGCCCTCGGGCGCCACCGTCGTCGTGACCGCCACGCCCACCGCTGCCGCGCCGGCCACGCTGCGCATCACCACCCTGGCCGGTCAGGACGTTCCCGTCCCGGGCGACCTGCCCGCGGCCCCGGAGCCGACGCGCATCACCGTAGGCGACGACGGGACGTTCGCCGACTCGCTGGTCCTGGCGCCGGCGACCTGGAGCATCGCCATCGGCCTGGAGGGCGGCGAGGGCGAGGCGATCACCCGCGAGGTGGTCGTCGGGGCGCCGGCTGGCCTGGCCGGGACGCTGCGCGTCGATGGCGCGGCCTCGTACCTGGAGATCGACGAGGACCAGGTGCCCAAGGCGGATGTCTCGGGCCGCATCGCGCAGTCAGGGACCGACATCCAGCTCAGTGCGCAGCGCGCCCTGCGGATCCGGGTCGGCAACGCCGGCGCCGTCACGCTCACCATCAACGGCATCGAGCTGGGCAGCATGGGCGGGTCCGGCGCGGTGGTGGAATGGCAGATAACCCGGCTGTGAGGAGCGCGGCGCAGGGCCGGCGTGCGCCCCACCCATCGGTCGGGGGAAGATAGGGAGACCATGGCAGATTCATCGTTCGACGTGGTCAGCGACTTCGACCAGCAGGAGCTGGTGAACGCGCTCGACCAGGTCCGCCGCGAGGTGGCGACCCGCTACGACTTCAAGGGTGCCCAGGTGAGCATGGAGCTCGGCAAGTCCGAGATCACGCTGCAGGCCGACGACGAGTATCGGGCCAGCGCCGTCAAGGACCTCATCCAGTCGAAGGCGGTGCGGCGCAACCTGTCGCTCAAGATCTTCGACTGGGGCAAGCTGGAGCCCGCGGCCGGCGGCACGGTGCGTCAGCACATCGGTCTCAAGCGCGGCCTGACCGCGGACCAGGCCAAGGAGCTGAGCAAGATCATCCGCGAGACATTCCCCAAGGTGAAGCCCACCATCCAGGGCGATGCCGTTCGCGTGTCGGGCAAGAGCAGGGACGAGCTGCAGGCGGTCATCGCTCACCTCAAGGGGCTCGACTACCCCGTGGCACTCCAGTTCGAGAACTACCGCTAGGAGCCCAGAAACCGATGCTGTCCACACCCACCGAGGCCGAGCTGGAGCTGGCCGGCGCCCGCCTGGGCGACCTCCTGCTGGAGCAGGGCTGGAAGCTGGCCACCGCCGAGTCGTCGACCGGCGGCTTGATCGGCCACGTCATCACCCTGGTCCCCGGCGCGTCGCGCTACTACGTGGGGGGTGTGATCAGCTACTCCAACCTGGCCAAGGAGGTGGAGCTGGCCGTGCCGCACGAGATGATGGAGGAGCACGGGGCCGTCTCGGCCG
>DASUSP010000120.1:0-3166 GCA_036375035.1 Candidatus Limnocylindria bacterium | reverse complement strand
GCAGGGGCTGACCGTCAGCCTGGGGCTGCCGGCGCTGAACGAGGAGAAGACCATCGGCCTGGTCATCAAGCGCATCAAGGGCGCGCTGATGGACCGATACCCACTGCTGGACCAGATCGTGGTGATCGACTCCGACTCCACCGACCGAACCGTCGAGATCGCCACCGAGCTGGGAGTGCCGGTGCATCGGCACAGCCAGATCCTGCAGGAGGCCGGCACCTTCGTTGGCAAGGGCGAGGCGCTGTGGAAGAGCCTCCACGTCCTGGACGGCGACATCGTGGCCTGGATCGACACGGACATCAGCAACATCCAGCCACGCTTCGTGTTCGGGCTGATCGGGCCGCTGCTGCGCGAGCCCCGCATCCAATACGTCAAGGGCTTCTACAAGCGACCGATCAAGGAAGGCGACAAGCTCATCAGCGAGGGCGGCGGGCGCGTCACCGAGCTGATGGCTCGACCCTTCATCAACCTGTTCTTCCCGGAGCTGTCGGGCATCATCCAGCCGCTCTCCGGCGAGTACGCCGGCCGACGCTCGGTGCTTGAATCGGTGCCGTTCTTCACCGGCTACGCGGTCGAGACCGGGCTGTTGATCGACATCCTGGAGAGCGTCGGGCTGTCGGCCATCGGGCAGGTCGACCTGGAGCGGCGCATCCATCGCAACCAGCCGCTCGGCAACCTGTCGCAGATGAGCTACGTGATCCTGCAAGCCGCCATCCGCAAGCTGGAGGAGCGGCACCGGATCGAGCTGCTGACCGAGATGGGTCGCGGCATGAAGCAGATCATCCAGGAGCAGGACCGATTCAGCCTGGAGGTCCGCGACATCGGCGACGAGCTGCGCCCGCCGATCAAGTCGATCCCAGCCTACGCGGAGCATCGCAAGAGCCTGAAGCGCGGCTGACCGGGGATTCGCGCCCGATTGACCAGCAGGTGGTGACACTGATCCAGATGTCGCCCCTTCGGTGTCTCCACCGGGCACATCTGGCCGATGTTCGCCACCGGCTGGCGAGTTCGCGACGAATCGCGCACTTCTTGATCCATGCCGCCACCGGCTGGCGAATTCGGCCTGATCGTGGCCGCGTCCGGCCTATCCTGTACCGATGACCGGATCGATTGACGTCGTAATCGCGCCAGACTCGTTCGGCGGCGCCCTGGACTCCGTGGGCGTGGCCGATGCCATCGCCGCCGGCTGGCGGCGCCAGCGCCCGGGGGACACGGTGCGCGAGATCCCCATGGCCGACGGCGGCGAGGGAACGCTGGCCGCGATCGCCGTCGCGCTGGGAGAGGCGGCCGAACGGCGCAGCGTGGAGACGGTCGACCCGCTGGGACGGCCGGTGACCGCCGAGTGGCTGCTGCTCGACGAAGGCCGCGGCGCGTTCATCGAGATGGCGGCCGCCTCCGGTCTGGCGCTGCTGAGCCCCGAGGAGCGGACCCCGGAGAGCTGCCGCGCCGCCACGACTCGCGGCACCGGCGACCTGCTCCTCGCCGCGTTGGACGCGGGGGTGGAGCGCATCACCCTGGGGCTGGGCGGCTCTGCCACCACCGACGGCGGCAGCGGGTTGCTGGCCGCCCTCGGCGCCCGTCTGCTGGATGGCGACGGCCGCGAGCTGCCGCCCGGCGGCGCGGCGCTGGCGCGCCTGGGCCGGATCGACCCGTCGGGGCTGGATCGGAGACTCGCCGACGTCCAGCTGGTGGTTGCCTCGGACGTGACCAACCCGCTGTGCGGGGCGCATGGCGCGGCCGCCACCTACGGGCCGCAGAAGGGGGCCGACCCGGCGGCGGTCGAGGAGCTGGACGCGGCGCTGGCGGTCTTCGGCGACGCCATCGAGGCGGCCGCCGGCCGCCTGGTGGCCGACATCCCGGGCGCCGGCGCCGCGGGCGGGACGACGGCCGGGCTGCTGGGCTTCACCTCGGCCATGGTCCGGCCGGGCGTGGACGTGGTGGCGGAGCTGGTCGGCCTGGCGGAGGCGCTGGAGCACGCCGACCTGGTGATCACCGGGGAGGGGCGGGCCGACGAGCAGACGCTCTCCGGCAAGGCCGCCATGGGCGTGGCGCGCCTGGCGCGGACCCGCAGCGCCCCGGTGGTGCTGCTGTGCGGCGCGCTGGGCCACGGGGCCGCCGCGCTCGATGCGTCGGGCGTGTTCGCGGTCGTGCAGCCCATCGGCGACCGCCCCATGACCCTGGAGCAGTCGATGGCCGACACCGAGCGGCTACTGACCAACGCCGCCGAGCGGGTCGCGCGATCGGTGGACATCGGGCTGACGCTGGCGGATGCCGCCCGCTAGGCGCGCCGGCCGTCGCATCGGTCCAAGCCCGCAGAAGCTGGCGGCCGACCGGCGGAAGCGGCGAAAGCTGGCGGAGGTCGTGCTGGAGCGGCTCGGCGAGCGCTACGATCACCCGTCGTGGGCGGGGCCGCGGCTGGACGCGGCCAGCGAGCTGGTGCTCACCATCCTGTCGCAGAACACGGCCGACACCAACTCGTTCCGCGCCTTCACCGCGCTTCGTGCGCGCTACCCCACCTGGGACGACGTGCTTGCCGCCCCCACCGACGAGCTGACCGACGTGATCCGCCCCGGCGGCCTGGCGCCCACCAAGGCGCCGCGCATCCAGCACGTCCTGGCCGAGCTGCGCGCCGCCACCGAGGGAACCTGGGACCTCTCGTTCCTGGGGACGTGGCCCCTGGAGGAGGCGCGCGGCTGGCTGGTCTCGCTGCCCGGCATCGGGCGCAAGACCGCCTCGATCATCCTGCTCTTCAACTTCGGGCGGCCGGCCATGCCGGTCGACACCCACGTGCATCGCGTGGCCACCCGGCTGGGCATGCTGCCGCCGCGCACCCCATTCGACCGCGCCCACGACCTGCTGGAGGGTGCCCTCGAGTCCGGCGAGATGTACGCGTTCCACGTCGAGACCATCCGTCACGGCCGCGACACGTGCCGGGCGCCGCGTCCCATCTGCGGGCGCTGCCCACTGACCGATGTGTGCGCCTACTACCCGTTGGCCATCCGCGGCAAGGCACCGATGGCCCCCCTCCCCAGGGAGCTCCGCGGTCCCCGCGCCGAGCCGCGCTTCCACGACGAGCTGATCCACGGCTGGACGCCACCGGGATAGCGCTGGCACGCCCGACGCAGGGCATGAGGGCATGAACCGATCTCGAACTGGCCAGCTGATC
>DASUSP010000119.1:0-9848 GCA_036375035.1 Candidatus Limnocylindria bacterium | reverse complement strand
GCGGGAACAACCTGGCCCTGCAGCTGGTCATCGACGGGATGAAGTTCCAGCCCTGCAGCCCCGGCTTCGTGCAGGGCCGTAACGGGATCCTGGACGCCGACCTGGCGCTGACCGGGGGCGATAACCAGTGCCTCATCTGGGAGGCGTTCGCCAAGCGCGGCCTCGGCTTCAGCGCCGAGCAGCGCTCCTCGAAGAAGACGGCCGACGGCACCGCGGCCTTCGACCTGCCGCCGGAGTGCGGCGCGTCGGCGGGCATCGTGCTGCCGCTGGCTCCGGTGACCCTGGCCCGCATCGCGGCGGGCGTTGAGTGGCGCCGGATTCTCAGGCGACGCTGAGCCGCGGATCCTGACCGATGACGAGGCGGCCTCTCCGGCGGCCGTCTCGTCGTCCTAGGCGCGCCAGGACGGGTTCCGCTTCTCCAGGAACGCGCCCAGGCCCTCCTGCCCCTCGGGCGAGACCCGCTGCCGCGAGGCGACGTCCAGGGCGTGGGCGGCAAAATCGGCTTCCGTCATCCCGCGCCGGGAGCGGATGAGCGCCTTCGCCGCGCGGACGGCGGTCGGCCCGGAGCTCAGCAGCTCGGCCACCAGCGCCTCCACCCGCGCGTCCAGCGCCACCTCATCGGTCACCACTTCGTGCACCAGGCCGATGGAACGCGCGCGCCCCGCGTCGAACCGCTCGCCGGTCAGGAACAGCGCCCGCGCCTGTCCCTCCCCGATGCGCGCCAGCACGAAGGGGCTGATGATGGCCGGCAGGATCCCGAGCTTCACCTCGGTGAAGCCGAAGCGAGCGTCGGCGGTGGCCACCACCACGTCCGCCACCGCGCACAGCCCCATCCCGCCGCCCAGCGCCGCGCCCTGCACGCGCGCCACCACCGGCGCAGGGCAGGCATCGATCGCCTGCAGCATGGCCTGCAGCCGCGCGGCGTCGGCGCGGTTCTCCTCCAGGCTGAGGTGCATCGCGGCGCGCTGCCATGCGATATCGGCGCCGGCCGAGAACGCCTTCCCCTCGCCGGCAAGGACCACGGCGCGCAGCGCCTCGGTCGGCTCGGCGGCGAGCGAGGCGAACACCTCGTGCAGCTCCCTTATCAGCTCGGCGTTGAAGGCGTTGCGCACCTCCGGGCGGGCCAGCGTGACGCGTGCCACGACACCCTCGCGCTCCAGCCGCAGCGTGCCCATCAGCCTCTCCCGCGGCTATAGAACGGCTCGGCCACGGCACGTACCGATCCGAGGAACGGCTCCTCCAGCCAGACCACGTCGGTGCCGTCGGGCACGTCCACCGTGGCGCTGGCTCCCTCGCCGCCGAGCAGGCCCAGCACCAGCCGGCGCCGGCCGTCACTCTCCGACTCGACCAGCCAGGCGGCGTCGACATCGGTCCCGCGCAGGGCTTCGGCCAGCGAGGCCTCCAGCGCCAGGGCATCAGGGCCGGGGAGGCGCAGCCGCAGCGAGCGGGCCGGCGGCGTGTCGAAGATCGGCTGGTCGGTGCCGGGCAGCCGGCCGGCGGCCAGGGCGGCCAGCTCATCGGTCTCGAAGCGGTAGGGGACCGGTCCGGCCGGGTCCATGATGGCCGGGGCATTGGCGCCTGCCATGTTGGCCACCGCGATCCTCGCCGGCAGCGGCAGCGTCGCCGTGCCGCGGGGCGCCCAGGCGGAGAGCGCCGCGTACGACGCGAAGCAGACGCTGATCGGCCGGCCGTCGCTATCCGCGGCGAGCATCACGCTGATCTCGACCTCGGCGTCCTCGTTGACGGCGCTGGCCAGCGCCTCCTTCGCCTCCTCCCCGTGATCGGGTGGAACCGGCAGCAGCAGGATCCCGCTCATGAGGGCCCGATAGAAGTTGCGCAGCGCGCTGCCGTCGTCGTCGCCGCGCTCCTCCGCCTCGCGGGCCGCCAGCATCGCCTCGAACAGGTTGGCCGCCGACTCCTCCAGCGTGCCGGAGGGGGTGCTGCGGTCGTGCGAGCCGGGGGCGGGGCGTTCCAGGGCCATCGATCGCAGCCTACCACCGGCGGGGGTAGGATCAGGCCATGCTGCGCGGCATCGATCACCTGGTCATCGCGGTCCCCGACCTGGACGCCGCGGCCGCCGAGCTGGGCGATGCGCTGGGGCTGGCCTTCACCGCGGGCGGGGCGCACCCCGGCGCGGGCAGCGCCAACCGGATCGGGTTCCTGGGCGAGCCCTACCTGGAGCTGATCTCGATCGAGGACGAGGCTGCCGCCCGCGAGCGGCCGATCGGCGCGGCCGCCATGCGCGCCCTGGCGTCGGGCGGCGGCCTGGCGACCTACGCCCTGGTCGACGACGAGCTGGAGGTGACCGTCGCGGAGCTGCGCGCCAACGGCAGTCGGCTGTCAGAGCCGCGGCACGGTTCGCGGACGCGCCCGGACGGCGAGTCGGTGGAGTGGTGGACCGCCACCCTCGACCGCCTGGGTCCAGACCAGCCGCCGTTCCTGATCCGCCACGCTTACGCCGGCGCCGAGTGGGGCGCGGCCGCCCTCCAGGAGCGACGGGCCTTTGTGCATCCCATCGGTTCGCCGGTAGCGCTGGTGCGGCTGGACATCGCCACCCCCGACCCGCCGGGCCTGGCCGCGGACTACCATCGGACGCTGGGCCTGGACGTGTGGTCGGTGGCCGACCTGGCGGTGTGCAGCATCGGCCCGCACACGATTCGCCTGGTGCCGATTCGTGAGATGCCGGTCCCGGCGGTGGTCGTGCTCGGTGCCGCGGTCGAGGAGCCGCGGAGCGTCGAGGCCTTCGGCATGCGCTTCGACGTGGAGCCGGTGGAGCCGGTGGAGCGACGCGCCGAGGCGGGGACTTAGGCGGGAGCCTGCCCGTCCCGGCCTCGTGCTTGCAGGTCTTGCCAAACCAGGAGGTGACCAGATGCATATCGGATCGCGAGGGGGATTGATGGCGCTCCTGCCCGCCGTCGCATTGACGGTTGCGGCGTGCACGGCCGGAAGCTCGCCCAGTGAGCCCGCCGGCGCCACCATGGACATGGCGAGCATGGACGAGCACGCGGAATTCGACTTCGGGGAGCCCGCGGACGCGGGCGACGCGGATCGTACGGTCGAGATCACCGCGAGCGACGAGTTCGCCTTCGATCCCGAGGTCGTCGAGGCCACGGTCGGGGAGACAATCACCTTCCGCGTGGAGAACGTCGGACAGATCGTCCACGAGTTCGTGCTGGGCGACGAGGACACGCAGCACGAGCACGAGGAGGAGATGGCCGAGATGAGCCCCGGCATGGCCATGCACGATGAGCCGAATGCCATCTCCGTGGAGCCCGGCGAGACGAAGGAGATCACCTGGACCTTCACGACCGCCGGCGAGGTCCTGTACGGCTGCCACGAGCCGGGGCATTACGACGCCGGAATGGTGGGCGCCGTCCAGGTGTCCGAGTAACGGAACAGCGGCCGGGGAGCGCGGAGCGCCCCGCCGCTTACATGCGAAAGAGGCCGAAGCGCGTCTCGGGGATGGGCGCGTTGAGCGCTGCCGAGAGCCCCAGCGCCAGGACCCGCCTCGTCTCGGCCGGGTCGATCACCCCGTCGTCCCACAGCCGCGCGGTGGAGTGGTACGGCGATCCCTCGCGCTCGTACTTGTCCAGGATCGGGGCCTCGAAGGCGTCGCGCTCCGCATCGGTCCCAGAGCCGCCGCGGACGGTGGAGAGGACGCGGGCGGCCTGCGCGCCGCCCATGACGCTGATGCGGGCGTTCGGCCACATCCACAGGAAGCGCGGCGAGTAGGCGCGCCCGGCCATGCCGTAGTTTCCCGCCCCGAAGCTGCCACCGATGATGACCGTGAACTTCGGGACCGATGTGGTGGCCACCGCCGTCACCAGCTTGGCGCCGTCCCTGGCGATGCCGCCGGCCTCGTATTCGCGGCCGACCATGAAGCCGGTGATGTTCTGCAGGAAGACGAGCGGGATGCGACGCTGGCTGGCGAGCTCCACGAAGTGCGCCCCCTTGAGCGAGGAGCTGCTGAACAGGATCCCGTTGTTGGCCAGGATGCCGACCGGGTAGCCCTCGATCCGCGCGAAGCCGCACACCAGCGTCTCGCCGTAGCGCTCCTTGAACTCGGCGAAGTCGCTGCCGTCCACGATCCGCGTGATCACCTCGCGCACGTCGTAGGCCTGGCGGCCGTCCGCCGGGATGACGCCGTAGAGCTGCTCGGCCGGGACCGATGGCTCGGCCGGCTCGCCCCGATCCCACGGCGGCTCCGGCCTGCGCCGGTTGAGGTTACGCACGATCTGCCGCCCGATGGCGATGGCGTGCTCGTCGTCCAGGGCGTAGTGATCGGCCACGCCGGATTGGACGGTGTGCACCTCCGCCCCGCCCAGGTCCTCGGCGCTCACCTCCTCGCCCGTGGCCGCCTTCACCAGCGGCGGACCGCCCAGGAAGATGGTCCCGGTGCCGCGCACGATCACCGTCTCGTCGGACATGGCCGGCACGTAGGCGCCGCCGGCGGTCGATGAGCCCATCACCAGCGCAATCTGCGGGATGCCGGCGGCCGACATGCGGGCCTGGTTGTAGAAGATGCGTCCGAAGTGGTCGCGGTCCGGGAAGACCTCGTCCTGCAGGGGCAGGAACGCGCCGCCCGAATCGACCAGGTAGATGCACGGCAGCCGGTTCTGCTCCGCGATCTCCTGCGCGCGCAGGTGCTTCTTGACCGTCATGGGGTAGTAGGTGCCGCCCTTGACCGTGGCGTCGTTGGCCACGATCACGCACTCGACCCCCTCCACCTGCCCGATGCCGGTCACCATCCCGGCCCCTGGCGCCTCGTCGTCGTACAGGCCGTTGGCCGCGAGCGCGGACAGCTCCAGGAAGGCGCTCCCCGGGTCTAGCAGCAGATCGACACGCTCCCGGACGGGGAGCTTTCCGCGCTCGCGGTGGCGGGCGATGGAGCGGTCGTCGCCGGCAGCGCCTCGCTCGCTGAGCGCCGCCGTCCGGGCGCGCAGGTCGTCTACCAGGTCGCGCATGGCCGCCGCGTTGGAGCGGAACGGCTCGGAGGCGGGATCGACGGAGGATCGGAGCCGGCTCATTGGCCCCGATTATGGGCTAGGCCAGCGTCACCAGCGGCTGCAGCTGGGTCACGTGGGCGGTGTTGACGATCACCACGCTCACCACGTGCTCGAACGGCGGCTCGCCGTTGTGCAGGATGTAGGACTCGGTCAGCGGCAGGAATCGGGGGGCGCGGAGCAGGTACTCCTCGCCGGCCTCGGCGCCGGGCGGCAGGTGCAGGTTGCCGGTCACGTTGAAGGGCCCGGCGCTCAGCGCCACGCGGCGCAGCTTGCGGTGCAGGCGCAGCTGCCGGCTGGCGCGCCACTCGGGCGGCATGGCCAGGATGACCCGTTCGCTGAGCAGCGTCTGCCATTCGCCGTTGGCGTCTGGCTCGGCGGGGGACGAGGGGGCTGCGACAGCCTCCGGCTCGGGCGCGGTGAGCGGTCCCGGGCTCGGCCGCCACAGTCGCAGCTCCCCCTCGTCGTTGAGCAGGTCAGTCACGCGGCGGCCGTTGGCGGCGATCCAGCCCACGATGCGCGACTCGGCGGTGTACAGCTCGATCGGCGCCAGGTCGTTGGTCAGCGCCATGGCTGCGGTGCCCGAGGTCGTTGCGCCGGTTCCGCGGCGCCAGTTCCAGAAGGTCACGGACTCATCCCCGTCTGGCCACGGGGTCGCCCCGCGGCTCGTGGCGGCAACACTACGCAGTCGGCCGAGGGGCACCAACCGCCCGACAGTACTAGCGGGGGCCGTTGCCCCGGCGCACCTGTATAGGACCTGCTGCATGGCACCGGTGGCCCGATAGGCGTATAACAGTTGCGTGAACAGGACTCTTCGCATCGTGCTCGCCGCGGGCGTTCTCGCCCTGCTGGTGGTGGGCGGCGCCCTGGCGGCCCCGTCCGAACGCGGGCAGGAGCGGATGGCGCCGGTTGCCGCATCGCATCAGCCGCAGTCCCCGGAGGCGCAGGTGCAGGACGAGGATCCGGACGCGCCACCCTCCGAGCAGCTGCTTGACCGCCTGGTCGACCGGCTTGCCAACGCCGGTATCGAGACCGACTCCGAGACGATCGCCGAGCTGGCGGCCGACCATGGCGTGGGCGGCGCGGTGCGCCTGCTGGCATGGGCCGATGCCTCCGGGATGTCCACCGGCGAGCTGGCCGACATGTTCGCCTCGGGGATGGGCTGGGGCGAGATCGCCCAGGAGCTGGACCTGCACCCGGGCATCGGCTCGATCATGGGCAACGGCGGCGGAAACGGCCCGCCGGACCACGCCCAGGGCCTGGGCCGCGCCGGCGCCCCCGGACAGCAGGACCGCTGACGGCCCGCTGACCCGCTGACCCGGCTCGCGCGCCGCGTGGCGCTGCTACCGTGCGCGGCATGAACCTCATCGAGCTGGACGACCTCCTGCGCGTCGACATGCGGGTGGGCCGGATCCTGGCGGCCGAGCCGTTCCCCGAGGCCCGCAAGCCGTCCTACAGGCTGCGCATCGACTTCGGACCGGAGGTCGGCGAGCGCGACAGTTCCGCGCAGCTGACGGTCACCTACCCCGATCCCGCCCAGCTGGTCGGACGCCAGGTGGTGGCGGTCGTCAACCTCCCGCCGCGGCGCATCGCCGGGTTCGCCAGCCAGGTGCTGGTGCTTGGCGCCATGGGCGACAGCGGCGAGGTGTGGCTGCTCGAACCCATGCCGGAGGCCCCGGAGGGCTCGCGCATCGGCTGATCCGCCCCGGCCGCTCCCTCGTAGGTGGGTCATCTACTCGATCTCCCACTCGAAGGAGCCAACCCTGATGAAGCGATCCCTGCGAGGGCTGATCGGCGCCCTCACCAGCCTGGCACTGCTGGGCGCCATGGCGGGCAGCGCCGCTGCCGCCGATGACAACGCCTGGGTGCGCGTGGTGCACGCCAGCCCGGATGCCCCCAATGTCGACATCTGGGTCGACGGCAGCATTGTCCTGACCGATGTCCCGTTCACCGCGGTCAGCGACTACCTGGAGCTCGCCCCCGGCGAGTACAACGTGCAGGTCACCGCGACCGGCGACACCGCGCCGGTGATCGACGCCGACCTGACCCTGGAGGCGGGCACCGCCTACACCGTGGCCGCCACCGGCATGCTGGCGGAGATCACGCCGGTGGTCCTGACCGATGACACCACCACGCTGAGCGACCAGGCCAAGCTGCGCATCTTCCACGCGTCGCCGAGCGCCCCGGCCTCGGTGGACATCGCGGTCGCCGGCGGGGCGGTGCTGGTCGAGGGCCTCGGCTATGGCGAGGCGAGCGGCTACCTGGCCGTCGACCCCGGTGACTACGAGGTCGAGATCCGTGCCGCGGGTGAGATGGACGCGGCCCTGACCGTGCCCGCCAGCCTGGCAGCCGGGACGAACGTCACGGCCATCGCCATGGACGGCGGCGACGCCGGCGTGCAGGTGATCGTGGCCGTCGACGCGCGAGCGATGGCGGACACCGCCATCGCGCCGGAGACCGGATTGCCCGTCGCCACGCTGGGCCTGCTGTTGCTGGCCGCTGCGCTGGTGCTGGGCGGCGCCCGGCTGGTCCGGGTACGGGCCACCGAGCGCTAGTCCGCGACTCCCGCCGTGAGGTCGACTCGCGGCTCCCATCATCGGGCCGTCGTCCCATCCCTCCGGGACGGCGGCCCGTCTCGTGCTGCAGACTGTGGGCGTGACCGACGCACGAGCGAATCCCATCGTGGCCGGCGATGCCCCCGATGGCATGCCGGACCCGGAGCTGGCCCCGCCCCAGATCGCGCGGAGCGGTGACTCGTTCGCGCGAATGCGCCTGATCCACTTCCTGTCGCGGCTGCAGCGCAACACGACCCACCAGCTGCGCGACGTGGTGACCGCGCTGAACGCCGCCTTCCTGGACTGGTCATTCAGTGAGAAGGTCGTGCTGGCCGAGCTGGTCCAGCTCCAGGCGAACTGGGCGATCAGCTTCCACGGCGAGGACCGCATCGTCCTGGACCGCAATGAGCGGGGTCACACCCTGCTGATCGTGGACTCCACGAAGATGACCGCCTTCCTGGTGGCCGAGGGGCGCCGCGCCCGCGAGGCCGCGGAGGAGGAGCTGCGGCGTTTCACCCTGGGCGACGGCATCAGCCCGGACAACTGACCGGGTCGAGCCTAGCCGCGCAGGCCCTCCAGCTGGTCGTCGCGGCCGATCAGGATCAGCTCGTCCCCTTCGGCGACGCGCTCCTCGCGCGCGGGGTTGATGGTCACGTTCTGGCCGCGCCGCAGCGCGATCGGAGTCACGCCCATCCGGTTCTTCAGGTCCAGGTCGCCCAGCGTCTTGCCGATGAATGACGCCGGCGGCCGCACCTTCTCGATCCCGAAGTTCGGGCCCACGTCCAGGTAGTCGATCACGTTTGGGACGCTGAACGAGTGCGCCAGGCGCGTTCCGGTCTCGTGCTCGGGCAGCACCACCCGGTCCGCCCCGACCCGGGCGAGGATCTCCCCGTGCAGCCGGTCGGCCGCCTTGGCGATCACGTTGGGCACGCCCAGCCGCTTGAGGACCATGGTGGCGAAGATCGACGGCTCGGCGGCGCTGCTGATGGCCACAATCCCGGTCTGGAAGTGCTGGGCGCCGGCGTCGCGCAGGGCGGCCTCGTCGGAGGCGTCCATCTGGAGGGCGTGGGTGACGTCGGGAGCGATTTCGTTCACTGCCTGCTCCCGAGCGTCGATCGCCAGCACCTCGTGCCCGAGGCGCTCCAGCTCGCGGGCGACGGCCGAGCCGAACCGCCCGAGCCCGATGACCAGCACCTGTTGGCGCGCCACGTTCTCTCCTTCCTACCCGATGCGGACCATCTCCACCGCAGGCCGATAGGGTACAGGCCGGACCCGCGCCGAGAGCGCCAGGACCAGGGTGATCGGTCCGAGGCGGCCCACGAACATGGCGAGCGTCACGATGATCCGCGCCTGGTCGTTCAGGTCCGGGGTTATGCCGGTCGAGGCTCCGACCGTGCCGAAGGCCGAAACCGCCTCGAACAGGGTCTGGACGAAGGTGGCCTGGGTCGTCAGCGTCAGGCCCAGGCCCACCATGAAGACGAAGGCGATCGAGAGCAACACCACCGCCAGGGCGCGATACACCACGCCGTGCGGAATGCGTCGCCCGAAGGCCTCGGCCGAGGGACGCCCGCGGATGCTCGACAGGATCACCACGCCCAGCAGGCTGAAGGTGTTGACCTTGATGCCGCCCGCCGTGGAGCCCGACGCGCCGCCGATGAACATCAGCGCCATCACCACGAACAGCGTCGACTGCACGAAGGCGCCGGTGTCCAGCGCGGTGAAGCCCGCGGTGCGCAGCGTGGCCGACTCGAAGGCAGCGTTGAGGAGCCGCTGCTCCGCCGGCAGCGCACCCAGCGTGGCCGGGTTGTCCCACTCGGTGAACCCGATCAGGACGGTGCCGACCACGAGCAGGGCAACCGTGGTGAGCACCACCAGCTTGGTCTCGAGCGCCCAGCGCGACCAGCGTCGTCTGCTCAGGGCGTCACCCACGATGGCCCAGCCCAGGCCGCCTAGGATCAGCATTCCGCCGATGGTGCCCAGCACGATCCAGTCGTCGACCCACGGCGTCAGGCTGCGGAACCCGCCGGTCAGGTCGAATCCGGCGTTGTTGAAGGCGGAGACCGAGTGGAAGATGCCCCACCAGACGCCCAGCGGGTCGCCCGGCGGCCCGGCCTCGCCGCCGATGGTGAAGCTGATGCCCAGGATCACCGCCCCCACCAGCTCGATGGCGATGGTGAAGATCGCGATGCGGCGGACGATGGTGGTCACGTTGCCCAGCTGCAGCCCGCCCAGCGACTCCTGGACCACGACCCGGTCGCGCAGGGTGGTGCGCCGGCCGATGAGCAGCGCC
>DASUSP010000118.1:0-4731 GCA_036375035.1 Candidatus Limnocylindria bacterium | reverse complement strand
GCCCTGGATCCGCTCGATCGCTTCCAGATACTGACCAATGCGTCCCCGCTTCCAGTTGCGCCGCAGCTCGACGCCATCCAGCCCGGCCGCGGTGGGGCTCTCGAGTCCGATCAAGACCTCGGCGCAACCGGCTTCGCGCATCAGCGACAGCAGCTCAGGGTCGTCGGCCACCGAGATGTCGGTCTCGGTGAACCAGCGGATGTCCTCGCCGATGAGCGCGCGCATCAACTCCTTACTGTGTCGACGGTTGACGAAGGTGTTGTCATCTGCGAACTCCACGAAGGGGCGCGGCCAGAGCCGCCTGACCTCGCGAATCTCATCCATCACGCGCTGCACCGGCTTCACCTTGTAGAGCTGCGTGAGCCGGATCGAAGCCGCGCAGAACTCGCAGCGCCACGGGCAGCCACGCTGCGTCTGGACGGTGATGCGGTTGTAATGGTCCATCTCCAGCAGGTCGAAGCGAGGCAGTGGAGCATCGGCGAGGCTGAACTCGGCGCCGTCCGGCGCGTACCGAGAGTGCAGGGAGCCGCGCCGCAGGTCGGCCACGAGCGCCGGCCAACTCAGCTCCCCCTCGCCGATCACGATGGCGTCCGCGTGCCGGGCCGCCTCGTCCGGTCGCGCGGTCACGTGCAGGCCCCCCAGAACGGTGCGCACCCCCATGGCCCGGTACCGTTCCGAGAGCTGGTACGCGTCCTTGATCTGGGCCGAGTAGGACGCGATCGCCGCGACGTCGCAGGTCGGCAGCTCGCCCATGGTCCGAATGTCGGCGACCTCGTGATAGCTAATCTCGAAGTCATCCGGCGTGAGCGCGGCGAGCGTCAGCAGCGACAGGCTCGGCAGCGACGCGATCACCCGGCTGCGCTCCACGAAGCCCGGGAGGGTCAGCCCCACTCGGTTGAGCTCCTCGCTCGCGGCCCGGACGCCGCTCATGGCCACGAACGCAATGTGCATGGGCGGAGCATAGGCGCAGACGACTGCGGCGGACCTTCGGTCGGGCGGTCCGTCCCTCCCGGAGCGGGCCGCTCGGCCCTAGCCGTGCCTCAGGTCCCCCGACCAGCATGGTCGCGGGATCAGGGTCGAAGCGGAGGCATGCGCCTGCTAATGGCCGCTCTCAGGACTCGGCTCAACCGCCGCCGGCTGCTCGCCGCGGGTGTCGGTGGCATCGGCATGGCGCTGGTGGCGCGGCTCGCCGGGGTGGCGAACCTCGCCCCCGGCGCGGCCGGAACCATGCGCCCGGCTTCTCGATCCGGTAGCGCAACGGTCTGCGCGCTGTGCGGCGACCCCTCCCACACCATGCTCGGCGGACCGCACGGACTGGCCGCCCGCCGAAGCCGATGACCGTCACTCGCCGGCGATTCCTGAAGGGCGCTGCCGCGGCCGGCGCCACCGCTGCGGCTGCGGGCGCTGCCGGCGGCTTCGTGCTGCTGGGCAAGGACCACTCCGATGTCGCCGCTTCGCTGGGGGTCGACCGCGTAGTGCGAACCACCTGCTCGCCGAACTGCACCGGCAGCTGCGGCCAGCTGGCCTTCGTGCGGGACGACACCGTGGTCAAGGTGCAGCAGGCCGCGGACTATCCCGATACCGCCTACAACCCGCGCGGCTGCATGAAGGGCATCAGCTACCACACCCTGATCCACGGGGCCGACCGCATCATGAAGCCGCTCATCCGCACCGGCGAGCGGGGTTCCGGCGAGTTCCGCGAGGCGAGCTGGGACGAGGTGCTGGACCGCATCGCGACCGACATGCGGCGCATCGGCGAGCGCTGGGGGTGGGACTCGATCCACGTCTTCGGCCAGGTGCCCGGCAGCGGCTACATCCAGAAGGGCGCCAACTACCGGGCCAGCGCCCTGCTGGGCCTGACCCACGGCACCAGCTTCGACTTCAACGGCGACCTGCCGATGGGCATGCCCATCACCTTCGGCGTCCAGAACGCTGAGCACGAGGCGAAGGACTGGGCCAACAGTCGCTTCCTGCTGCTCATCGGCGCCAACCCCGTCGAGACTCGCATCCCGGACGTGCACTTCATCTTCGACGCGCTCGAGGCCGGCGCGCGCCTGGTGGTGGTCGATCCCAACTTCTCCGGCACCGCCTCCAAGGCGGATACCTGGCTCCAGATCAGGCCCGGGACCGATGCAGCCCTTGGGCTGACGATCGCCGCCGAGATCCTGCGCGCCGACCTGGCCGACCTCGACTTCATGCGCGACTACACGGATGCGGCTCTCCTGGTCCGCGACGACACCGGCATGCGGCTGCGCGCCTCAGACCTGGATCCCGACGGCGACCCCAACCGCTTCGCGATCTGGGACGACGCCAGCGACCAGCTGCTCCTGGTCGGAACGGACCGGCTGGGCATGCCAGCCGGCAGCCGGCCGCTGCTGAGCGGCAAACGCCAGGTGCAGCTCGGCCCCCGGCAGTGGGTCACCGTGACGCCGGGCTTCGATCACGTGCGCCGCGAGCTGGCGGGCTGGTCGCTGGAGCGCGGGTCGCGGGTGACCGGCATCAGCGCCGACGCCATCGCACGGCTGGCGCACGCCTACGCGACCACCAAGCCGGCCGCCATCCTGATGGGCGGGGGAGCGAACCACTGGTTCCACGGCGACCTGACCGGCCGCGCCATGGCGCTGCTGGCGGCCCTGACCGGCAACATCGGGAAGTCAGGCGGCGGATACAGCGTGTACGTGGGCCAGTACAAGGTCCGGGTGCCGGTGGGCCCCTGGTATAACCCGGGCGGGACCAAGGCGCACATCGTGCCGTCGATCTACTTCGTGCGCGGCCGGTCGGAGACCATGCACCCATCGGTCCCGTACCCGGCTAACGGCTTCCACGCGCTGTTCGTGACCTTCGCGAACATGTTCGTCCAGGGCCCGGACGTGAACCGGCTGCATCAGACCCTGGCGCAGCAGGACCTGATCGTGGTGGTCGATCACCAGATGACCGAGACCGCGATGTGGGCCGACGTGGTCCTCCCGGCCGCCACCTGGTACGAGAAGACCGATCTCACCGCCACGCCGCTGCACCCCTTCCTGCAGCTGCAGCAGGCCGCCATACCGCCGGTCGGCGAGTCGCGGACCGAGCTGTGGGTCTGGCGCGAGCTCGTGCGGCGCATCAACCCGCAGGCAGCCGCCCAGTTCTTCGAGCTCACCGAGGACGACGCCATCCGGATGATCCTGGACGAGGGCGGCCCGGTGGAGGGCATCACCCTGGAGCAGCTGCGGGCCGGCCCGGTGCGCCTGCGCGTCCCGGACCCCGACATCCCCTTCCTGGACCAGGTCGAGCGCATGGTCCCGTTCCCGCCGGTCTCGCTGCCAGCGCCGCTGGAAGCGACCGCCGCCTTCCTTCCGACGCGACGCATCGAGTTCTACAAGGAGGAGGAGCGGTTCCGCCAGCTGGGTGAGACGGTCCCGACCTTCAAGGTGCCGCACGACGACGGAGTCCACGACCCGGACGAGTACCCGCTCGTCTTCCTGACGCCCCACTCCAAGTGGCGCATCCACTCCAGCTACGGCAACTCGCCGTGGCTGGCTGAGATCCACGGCGGGCGGCCGCTGGTGGTGATCCATCCGGATGACGCCGCCGAGCGGGGGATCTCCGACGGGGACGAGATCGAGGTCTACAACACGCGCGGCTCGCTACGGGCCTGGGCGCAGGTGTCGGAGGCGGCGGGGCTGGGCTCGGTCACGCTCCCCGAGGGATGGTGGCCGCGCGACTTCGCCGCCGGCAAGGGGGTCAACGAGCTCACCACCTCGGAGGTGAACCCGATCCACGAGGTGCACTACGTGGCCAACATGTGGTCGCCATCGACCGGCTGGAAAGACTGCCGCTGCCAGGTCAGCCGGGCCGATGGAGAGGGTGCGAACCGTGCCTGACCGCCGCCCGCCGATCGAGGCGCTGCCGCCCGCCTCGCGCGGGTGGGGCGAGCTGGAGCCGCACGGTCCGGAGCCGCGCTGGGGGATGGTGGTCGACACCGAGCGCTGCATCGGGTGCTGGTCGTGCGCGGTCATCTGCAAGAGCGAGAACGACGTCCCGCTGGGCATGTGGTGGAACCGCATCCTGACCAACGGGGAGGGGCTGGACCTGCCGGCCGACGAGCACGGCCGCCAGGAGATGGGCTGGACGCCGTTGGCCTGCCAGCACTGCGACAACGCGCCGTGCGTCAAGGTCTGCCCGGTGGGCGCAACCTACCGGCGCGAGGACGGCGTGGTGATGATGGACAACACCCGCTGCATCGGCTGTCGGTACTGCATGATCGCCTGCCCGTATGCGGCGCGGGTCTTCAACTGGGGCGAGCCGGCGCGGCCCAACGGCCTGGAGACCGGCATGGTCCAGGCTCGGCCGGTCGGCACCGTCGAGAAGTGCACGTTCTGCGTGCATCGGCTGGAGGAGGGGCAGGTCCCGTCGTGCGTTTGGTCATGCCCGGCCGGGGCGCGGATCTTCGGCGACCTGGACGGCCCCGACTCGCGCGTGGCGCGCCTGATCCGTGACCGGGAGGGCGAGATGCTGCTGGAGGAGAAGGGGACCCTGCCCAAGGTCCGCTACCTGCCGCCGCGGCGGAGGCGTGAGCTGTGAGCGCGCCGGCCGTCCCCATCGCGTCGCGCCGTCGGATCGGCCCGTTCGCGCTCTGGATCGGGTTCCTGCTAGCGATGATGGCCATCGGCTTCGCCGCCTGGGTCTACCAGCTGGCCAACGGGCTGGCCGTCACCAACATGCGCAACACGGTGATGTGGGGCCAGT
>DASUSP010000117.1:0-5534 GCA_036375035.1 Candidatus Limnocylindria bacterium | reverse complement strand
GCCAACTGGCGCACGCCGCGGCAGCTGGTCTTCCGGCAGGGAACTCATACCGGATACCAGCTCGACGCCGAGGGGCGCCTGACCGCCGGCAAGACCGCCACCCTGGCCTGGGATTCCGCGGCCCAGACCAGCACCCTGCGGATGCTCCCGAACCAGTCCGGGTACTGGTTCTATGTCGTGAACGGCATCTGGGCCGGTTACTGGATCCGCCATTCGCCGGTCGTGTACCTCGCCGACGTGCTCCCGACCGCGGCGGCCCTCTCACCGACGACGTACGACCCGCCGGTGCCCCTGGCGTTCGGGCAGGGCACCCATACCGGGTATCAGTTCGACCCGCAGGGTCGACTGACGGCGCAGAAGACCTTCACCCTCGGGAGAAGCTCGGGGGCCGACACCTCGCAGCTGGCCCTCGTCCCGAACCAGACCGGCTCGTGGTATCTCGTCGTGAACGGCGTCTGGAGCGGCTACTGGATCCGGGGCTCGGACGTGGTCTATCTGGCTGGCTGACCGGTGGGGGGTGGGAACTGGGGGGCAGTGACGGACGATGGGGATGGGTCATCGGTACCATGGTCCGGTGCAGGGTTGATCGGTAGGGTTCGGGCCGATGCGGTCGCCCGCGCGCCCGCAGGACCGTTCCAGACTCCCGCGTCCGAGCCCCGCGAGGTGACCCGCCCGTGACCCGCCGACTGACGACCCTCCTCCTCCTGGCCACGCTGCTGGTCACTTCCTGGGTTCTGCCCGGCCCGGCGCTGGGCACCGACCCTCCCGCCGACGGTTCGGTCACGACTTCCAGCGGACGGACGCTGCCACCGCTTCCCGCCGAGCTGAACGAGCCCTCGATCCACGCCGAGATGCTTCGCGAGGAGGGCGCCGGCGATTTCACCTTCGCGCCCGGTGGCGAGCCGACGGTGATCCTCGACGCCCGCGGCATGCCTGGGCTGGCTCCCGAAGTCGAGGCTGCCACGGACGGCGAGGTTGACGGCTCGGTGGGCACGCTGAGCGAGCCGCTCACCGCCGCTGGGCTCCCCAACGGGCTGCGCAAGGAGGTCTTCGGCTTCCTTCCCTACTGGATGCTGACCGACTCAGCGCTGTCGCACATGAACTACTCGCTCGTCTCGTCGATCGCGTACTTCAGCGTTGGGTTGCGCTCCGACGGTTACCTGGCGAAGGGCACATCCACCGGCTGGACCGGGTGGAACAGCTCGCAGATGACGCAGGTCATCGACCGGGCCCATGCCAACGGGGTGAAGGTCGTGCTGACCGTGACACACATGGCCTGGAACGGCGACTACGCGGCCATGACCACGCTGCTGACGAGCTCCACGTATCGCAACCGGGCCGTCGCCCAGATTGTCGATGCGGTTCGCAGCCGTGGGGCCGACGGCGTGAACCTGGACTTCGAGCCGGTGCCCAGCAGCCTGCGCTCGCACTACACCGCGTTCGTGAAGCAGTTGAAGAGCGGGCTCAGCGGCGCCGGGGTGGGCGATTTCCTGACAGTGTGCGTCATGGCCGGTGCCGCGACGTGGGCGACCGGCTACGACGTGGCCGGCCTGACCTCCGCCGGCGCGGCAGATGCCCTGTTCGTGATGGGCTACGACTACCACTGGTCGGGATCGTCGCGAGCCGGCGGCGTGGCGCCGATCACCAGCCCGTACACCATCGATGTGGACGGGACGATGCGCGACTTCCTGGCCGAGACCTCCGGCAACAAGCTGATCTGGGGCGTCCCCTACTACGGCCGAACGTGGCCGACGAGCAGCGGCCAGCTGAACTCCACCACTCGGAGCGGTGGCTCGAAGGCCTACACGTACACGGGCCACCTCTCCCAGGCCCAGCAGTACGGGCGTCGCTGGGATGACGTCGGCAAGGTGCCGTGGTATCGCTGGACCGATTCGTCGGGCAACTGGTCCCAGGGCTACTACGATGATGTCGAGTCGCTCGGCATCAAATACGACCTGGTGAACTCCCGCGGCCTGGCGGGCACCGGGATGTGGACGCTGCTCATGGACGCCGGGCGGGACGAGCTGTGGCGCCTGCTGGCGTCGAAGTTCGTGAACGACACGGCGCCGCCGGTCGGAGGCATCACCCTGCTTCCGCAGACGACGAGCAGCCAGAGCGTCAAGGTCAGCTGGCGAGTCGTGGATCACGCGTCGGGGGTGGACCGCTACAAGGTCCAGGTCCGAAAGGTTGGCGGCTCGTGGACGACCTGGCTGTCCGGCACGAAGGCCACCTCGGCGTGGTTCACCGGCAAGGTGGACGCGACTTATGACTTCCGAGTCCAGGCCATCGACTGGAAGGGCAATGCCCAGGCCTGGGTGACGCTGCCCGGCAAGCCCGGATCGGTGATGCCCGGGGCGTTCGCCAGGATCGCAACCGCGACGCTGAACATCCGTTCCGGGGCCGGGACCGGCTACGCCATCGTCGACACCGCGTCGGCAGGGGACGCCGTCTACGTGCTCGAGGGACCGGTCTCGGCGTCCGGTTACCAGTGGTACCGGGTGCAGTACGGCTTCAGCGAGTGGCCATCGGCCGACTACGCGCGGATCGGCTGGATGGCGGCCGGGTCCAGCACTGAGCCGTACCTGGTTCCGTCGGATCCGCCGACGCGCACGACGTTATCGCCGTTCGTTCGTGATCTCGTGGCGCCATCGGCCTTCAGCCCGAACGGCGACGGTGTGAAGGACGGGCTCAAGGCCTCGTTCAGCCTGCGTGGCGCAGCCAGCTCCGTGAAGCTCGACATCCTGAACTCATCCGGCGGCGTGGTGCGCAGCATCGACCTCGGATCGCGAGGCGCCGGATCGCACAGCGTGACCTGGGACGGCCGCATGAACTCCGGCGCCGTGGCGCCGGAGGGGCGCTACCTGCCTCGCGTGACGGCCACTGATGGGAGCGGCACCCACTACGCGCCGGCGGCCAGCCTGGATGCCAGCCTGCTGCAGACCTTCGGGGTGGACCTGGACGTGACCCCGCCGCGCCTGACCGGCCAGGACCCGGCACCAGGCGCAGAGCTCGTGGCCGCCACCCGGCCGGTGACCCTCACCTTCAGCGAGCCGATGTACAGCGTCGGGTCGGCCAGCATCTATCTCAAGACCGCAACCGGGACGAAGATCCTTGCCAGGAACAACGTGCAGTCCGGGCGAAAGCAGCTCGTCCTCGTTCCGGACGATCCGCTGGCCGTGCGCAGCAAGGTGACGGTCTGGGTCTCGAGTCGCGGCCGGGATGCCGCCGGCAACCGCCTTAGCGCGACCTCCTGGACCTTCCGTACCGCGCCAGGCAAAACGTACGATCCGGCTCGCCAGTTCATCGTGGAGCCGGGGGGGCATACGGCGTACCTCATCGGTGCCGATGGGTCGCTGAGCAGCGCGGTGTCGCGCTCCTTCTCGTCGCGGTCGGGCGCGAAGGTCGGCCAACGCTCGAAGATGCCCAACCTTCCCGGTCGCTGGCTGTACGTCGAGAATGGTGTCTTCGCCAACCGGTGGATCCGCGAGTCGGCGCTCGACCACCTCCTCGGCCAGACCGAGCGCCGGAAGTGGGACACCTCCACGCGGATCGTGTTCCGCGCCGGCACCCACGTCGGGTACCGCTTCGACAGCTCAGGCAACGTGACAGGAACCAAGTCGTTCCGGCTGGGAAGCCGCTCCAGCGCGAACGTCAAGGGCCGCGTGATCGTCAACGGCGTGCCTTACCTGCAGGTCGTCAACGGGGTCTGGGCCGGCTACGTCGTGCCGGAGTCCGAGCACGTCCACCGCCCGGGCCGCATCGAGCGGATCCGATTCCCGGCGACGCCACGGATCACGTTCGCGGCGGGGACATACACGGGCTACCGGTACGACTCGAGCGGGAACGTCACCGCTTCGGTGACCGCGACGCTGAGTCGCGCGTCGGGGGCGCACGCCTCGGCCTGGGCCGTGATCAACGGGCGGCCGCACTTCCTGGTCGCCGATGGGATCTGGGCCGGCAAGTGGGTCCGGGAGACGGCCGGCATCAAGGTGGCAGCGTGACCCCCTGACCGGTGCCGGCGTCGGTACCGGTCCCTTTGGGCCATGGCGGCGCCGGGCCACGGCCGGCTACGGTCCCCTGGCTCGATCCAACCCGCGAAGAGGGGATTCGTCCCGATGCACCATCCGATGACTCACCAGGGCTCGCTCCCGGTCCGCGGCCGCATCCTGGCCGTCCTGCTGGCTGCCGCCTTCACGCTGGCCTCGCTGGCGACTGCGGCGCCGGTCCTCGCGACCACCCGCGGCGACGGGCTGCGCGCCGAGGTGAACTCGCTGCGCGCCTCCAAGGGCCTCCCGAAGGTGGTCGGCACCAGCCTGCTTGACGACATCACCGACAAGCGTGCCGATCAGATGCGCGACGCGGACAAGCTCGAGCACGACATGGACTACGTCCGCAATCGGCTGGTGAAGAGCGGCGTGTGCTGGACGAGCTTCGGCGAGATCATCGCCTACAACTCCCGGTCTCCCTACTCGTACGCGTACACGGTGAACCAGTGGTGGAACTCGGACCCGCACAGGGCGATCATGCTCGGTTCGTTCAATGCCGCGGGGGGCTCGTGGGCGTCGACGTCGAGCGGCCGGCACTACTCGGTCATGGTCTTCGTCAACCTGTGCAGCAGTGAGCTGACGAAGACGTCGCTCCTCCAGCCGAAGTGGGAGTACTCGCCGGACCGGCCGATGGTCTTCAGCAAGGGCACGCATACCGCCTACAAGTTCAGCTCCACCGGCGCGGTGCTCGACAAGAAGACGGTCACCTTCTCGGCCCGCACACGCGCCGAGTCGACCGGCCGGGCGAAGCTGGGCGGCAAGGCGTTCCTGAAGGTAACCACCGGGCCGTTGGCCGGCTACTGGGTCCGCGAGAGTCCCAAGTCCTTCGTTCGCGGCATGACCGAGAAGCGGACGTTTGCCTCGCCGGTGCGACTCAGCTTCGAGGCTGGCACGTACACCGGCCGCCAGTACGACAAGCTCGGGCGGGTCACGTCCAAAAAGACGTACACCCTGTCTCGCGCCTCAGGAGCCGATGCCGCCGCCCGCGCGGTCATCAATGGCCGCCGGCAGTGGCTGGTGAAGAACGGCATCTGGGGCGGGTACTGGGTTCGGGACACCGCCAAGGTGAATCGCGCCGGGTAAGCCCGCCCGGAGCATGCGGGAGCCGGTCGCAGGGCCGGCTCCTTCGCGTGGGACCGGGACCGCGGCGTAGAATCGGCGCCAATGTCGTCCATCGCCGCCCCGCGCCGCTCCGACGGCCGCGCCCCCGCCCAGCTCCGCCCGGTCAAGATCGTGCCGGACTACCTCAAGTTCGCCGAGGGATCGGTCCTGATCCGGGTCGGCGACACGCGGGTCATCTGCGCGGTCACCATCGATGACCGGGTCCCGGGCTGGCTGCGCGGCAAAGGGTCCGGCTGGGTCACGGCCGAGTACAGCATGCTGCCGCGGGCCGGCACCGAGCGGTCGCAGCGCGAGGCGAGCACCGGGCGCGTCGGCGGCCGAACGCACGAGATCCAGCGGCTCATCGGCCGGGCACTGCGCGGCGTG
>DASUSP010000116.1:0-2394 GCA_036375035.1 Candidatus Limnocylindria bacterium | reverse complement strand
TCAAGGAGCGCCTGCTGGCCAGCGGCCATCGGTTCAAGTCTGAGACCGATACCGAGGTGCTGGCCCACCTCATCGAGGAGCGCTACGACGGCGACCTGGTGGCCGCGGTGCGATCGGCGCTGAACGACGTGCGCGGCGCATACGCCATCGGCGTCATGCACCTGGACCATCCGCAGCGGATCGTCGGGGCGCGGATGAACGTGCCCCTGATCGTGGGGCTGGGTGACGGCGAGGGCTTCCTGGCCAGCGACGTACCGGCCATCCTGGAGCACACCAAGAACGTCGTGATCCTGCACGAGGGGGACATCGCCGACGTCACGCCGAGCGGAGCCAGGATCTACCAGCTCGACGGCACCGAGGTCGAGCGCGACGTGACCACCATCCGCTGGAACATCGAGGCGGCCGAGAAGGGCGGATTCCCGCACTTCACCCTCAAGGAGATCTACGAGCAGCCGCACGCCATCCAGGAGGCGCTCCGTGGGCGCGTGGCGCCCAGCGGGGCGATCTCGCTGCCGGAGCTGGACGGCATCCGCGACAAGCTGCTGGCGGCTGAGCGGGTGTACGTCATCGGCTGCGGTACGGCGCACTACGCCGGTGCCGTCGGGGCGCACCTGATCCAGAAGTGGGCCGAGCTGCCGGCGATGCCGCAGATCGGCAGCGAGATGCGTTACTCGCCGCCGCCGATCGACGAGCGGACCCTGGTCATCAGCGTGAGCCAGTCGGGCGAGACGGCCGACACCCTGGCGCCCCAGAAGCTCGCAGTCGAGCGTGGCGCCACGGTGGTGGTGGTCACCAACGTGGTCGGCTCGGCCATCACCCGCGAGGCCGATGCGGTCTGCTACCTGCAGGCCGGGCCCGAGATCGCCGTCGCCTCCACCAAGGCCTTCGTGACCCAGGTCGTCGTCCTCCAGCTGATCGCCCTGCACCTGGCCAGGCTGCGTGGGAAGCTGACCGACCACCAGCTGCGCACCTTCGGAATCGGGCTGCGCGAGCTCCCGCGTCTCGCGGCCGAGACCCTGAAGCTGGCCCCTCAGGTCAAGAAGCTGGCGCAGCGCTGGACCGACGTCAGCGACGTCATGTACATCGGCCGCGCGCTGGGCTTCCCGATCGCCATGGAGGGCGCCCTGAAGCTGAAGGAGCTCTCCTATGTTCACGCCGAGGGCTACGCCGCGGGTGAGCTCAAGCATGGCCCGATCGCGCTGCTCGACGACGATACGCCACTGGTGGCCATCGCCACCCGCAGCGAGACCTACGAGAAGGTGGTCAGCAATATCGCCGAGGTCCGCGCCCGCGAGGCACCGGTGGTGGCCGTGGCCACGGAGGGCGACGAGGAGATCGACCGCTATGCGCAGGACGTCCTCTACGTGCCCGAGACGCTCGAGGAGCTGGCTCCGGTGATCGCCATCCTGCCCCTGCAGTTGCTCGCCTACGAGGTCGCCGTCGCGAGGGGCACGGACGTGGACCAGCCGCGCAACCTGGCCAAGTCGGTCACCGTCGAGTAGCTCCCCGGATGGGCCGGCACGAGATCGGGGTGGACCTGGTCGACATCGACCGAATCGTCGGCGTGCTGGGCCGCTTTCCGGAGCGCTTCGTCAACCGCGTCCTGACCGATGCCGAGGCTGCCTACTGCCGCGGGCGCACGGAGCGGATCGCCGGCCGCTGGGCGGCCAAGGAGGCGATCAGCAAGGTACTGGGCCTGGGGGTGCGAGGCGTCGGCTGGCGCGAGATCGAGATCCTGCCCAACCGCGCCGGGGCCCCGCAGGTCTACCTGCACGCGCGCGCCAGGGCGCGGGCCGAGCGCCTGGGCCTGGAGGACGTGACCGTCTCGATCACGCACGAGCGGCGCATGGCGATGGCGGTTGCCGTCGCGCACCGCTCGGAAGCGGCCTGAGCCGATGGCGGTGCGGGCGCTGACCCAGCGCTGGGTAGCGGATCGGCTGCCACCGCGACCCGCGCGCGCCCACAAGGGGACTTTCGGGCGAGTCCTGGTGGTGGCCGGGTCGCAGGAGTATGCCGGCGCGGCGCTTTTGACCGGCATGGGGGCGGCGCGCAGCGGCGCGGGGCTGGTCTGCCTGGCCAGCGCCGAGTCGGTGGGGCTGCGCTTGACCGGGTCGATGCCGGAGATGACCGCGCTCCTCCTGCCGGAGGAGTCTCCGGGCCTGGTCTCGCCGGCCGGATGGCGCCGGGTCACCGCCGAGGCGCGCTCCTACGACGCGCTGGTCATCGGGCCTGGGCTGGGACGCCACCCGGCCACCCAGCGACGGGTGCGGAGCTTCCTGGCGGAGCTGCAGCGGCCTGTGGTGGTCGACGCCGACGGCCTGAATGCCCTGGCTGGGGCCAGCGGCTGGTGGCGCTCGCTGCGCGGACCCGCGGTCCTCACGCCCCATCCCCGCG
>DASUSP010000115.1:0-5216 GCA_036375035.1 Candidatus Limnocylindria bacterium | reverse complement strand
TTCTCCGACGAGATCCAGCAGGAGGACATCGTGATCTGCGAGCAGGTGCAGCGCGGCCTCCGCTCGCGGGCGTACGACACCGGACGGTTCAGTGCGAAGCGGGAGAACGGCGTCTACCACTTCCAGAACCTCGTCCGCGAGTTCCTGGGGGAGTAGGGGCGTGGCGCCGCTGACCTACGATCGGCTCCTCGCCCTGGCCCGAGCGGCTGAGGGGCAGACCCTCGAGACCGTTACCGGTCGGCCCTTCACTGTGGGGATCTCAGGGGAGGGGCTCTTCTTCACGCCGGCATCCAGCGGCTGGGGTCAGAGCGATGGTCGCAAGGCTCACGAGCGGTTCGTGGCTCGCTACAACGAGACCGGGAGCCTGCGCCCGGCCGACTACGCGAAGGTCTCGCGGAACGCGTCGTACCTGATCGGGCTGCTGACCTGGGCAGAGGCTCACGAGGAATCGGCTGGGCGGTAGCGGGCACCGAGCGGTCGCGCTTTTCAGAGCGGGTGCTCAATCGGGTACGCTCCGCGGTCATGACAGCCATGCCTCCGCCGCGCGCCGACGGCCGCCTCACCGTGGCCCTGGTCAGCGAGGTCTTCTGGGAGCCGGACGGCGCTCAGCGCCTCCGGGAACGCCTGGCTGAGGCCGCAGACCGCGGGGCGGACATCGCCCTCCTACCGGAGATCCCCCTCAACCCGTGGCGGCCCGCCACCAAGGACCCGGTGGACGAGGACGCAGAGCCGATGGAGGGGCCGCGCGCCACGACCCAGGCCGAGGCGGCGGCTGAGGCCGGCATCGGGCTGGTGGGAGGCATCATCCACCGCGATCCGGAGACGGGGCGGCGGACCAGCCGCGCGCTCGTGTTCGACCGCAACGGGAACCTGCGCGCCACCTACGAGAAGCTGCATCTCCCCGAGGAGCCGGGCTTCTGGGAGACGAGCCACTACGAGCCGGGGGAGGAGCCGCCGGAGCGCATCGACGCGTTCGGGCTGCCGGTGGGCGTCCAGATCTGCAGCGACAACAACCGCCCGGAAGGGAGCCGGCTGCTCGGCGCCAAGGGCGCCATGGCGATCCTGATCCCGCGAGCCACCGAGGAGCGGACCTACCAGCGCTGGAAGCTGGTCTTCCGCGCCAACGCGCTGACCGGCGCTGTCTACGTGCTGTCAGTCAACCGGCCCGGCCCGGAGCAGGGCGTGCTGATCGGCGGGCCGTCGATCGCGGTGGACCCCGACGGCGAGGTGATGGTGGAGACCACGGACCGATTGGCCCTGGCCCACCTGGACGCCGATGTCGTCCGCCGCGCCCGGACCGAGTACCCCGGCTACCTTCCGATCCGGGCCAAGCTCTACGCGGATGCCTGGAACGAGGTCGCCGGGGGCGACGGGGAGCCGCCTACTCGGTCAGGGTGAAGCGGCCCTCGGCGACGAGCTCGGGCTCGTCGGGATTGCGGTAATCGCGAAGGATGAAGGAACCCGCCCCCCAGTCGGCGAGCAGAGAGTCGGTTCCGCCCGGGGCGCAGAAGCCAGCGATCTGGCCAGCCGCATCCACACGCAGGTTGCTGTCCGCGCGTGGCTGGACCTCCGTGAGCGATCCATCCTCCTCCACGCGGATGACCTCTTCCTGGATGACGTCCACGCCGAACGGCTCGCTGAGGGCCACCGAGTGGCAGAAGTTGGCCCCCGGGCCGAACGTGTCGGTCACGCCCGTCGCCTCCTCGGCGTTGTTGATGCCGGTGCCGAAGGTCACGGTCCCGATCAGCGCAGGCGTGGGGTCAGCGCTGGCCTCGCCGGATGGCGCGCCGGAGGGCTCGAACGAGCGCGTGGGGCGCGGGGTGCGGCTCGGCTCCGGACTGGGCGTGGCCACGGCGACGGGAGCCTCGGGGATCATCCCCGACAGGATCAGCCCCAGCACGACGGCCGCCGCGATCGAGGCCAGGATGGCCCCCATCGAGATCAACGAGTCCCGGTCCTGCGGGATGGGACCGGACGCCGCAGCCTTCCCGACGCCGGGTCGGATCGGGACCCCGCACGACCGGCAGACCTGCGCCCAGGCAGGGTTCGCACGGCCGCAGTTGTAGCACTCGACGGTCTCGCCGGTCATCGGAGGCGGATGTTCCTCGTCGGGGGCGGGAACCCTCCATCGGTTCCCTGGCGGGCGCAGCCTAGCACGGGCGTCCCGGCCCGCGAGACTGGCGCGCGACACCCTCCCCGGCACGCTTCCTGCATCTTGCCCACCGAGCAAGCGAACTCGAACGATGGAGGCCTCTCGTGGGCAAGATCCTGATCGGCGTGATCATCGGCATCATCCTGATGATCTGGGTGCTGGCATCGTGCGTCGGTGCCATCTTCTAGTGGCCGATGGACCGATGGACCGATGAACGCGCGGCGGATCGCCGGCCTGGTGGTCGGCGGTCTCTTCGCCGGCGCCGCGGCGGCGCTGCTGGCGGGGATCGCCGCCATCGCGACCCGCGACCCCGGATGTGGAGAAGCTGGGGATAGCCGCCGAACGAAGCCCGAAACTCGTGGACAAAGGGGCTAGGCGACCTCATCGGGCTGACATACTCTGCATGCAGGCCGGGCGTCGGAGGTGCGACCCGATCAGCCACCGGAGGTGACACCGGACGCAGCACTCGACGCGACACTCGACCTCCCACCCGACCCGTCGTCGGTAACGGCGCGGACCCGGGAGGCGGCGCGGGATCGCACGCGGGACTGCTCACCGGACCACTCCACCGGAGCTGGCGCGGGGGTTCCTCCGGTCCCCGGCCTGTTGCCGTCCGAGCGCCTGGACGTCGAATGGCTCAGCCCAAACGGCGCCGGCCGCCCGAGCGGCCAATAGGAGGCAGCCGCCACAACCCTCGGGACAGAAGGTTCGAACGGCTGCCTCTCTTGGTGTCCGGCGCCGTGGCCCGGCGGGTGCCATTCGGCCAGCGGTTCGGGACCTTTGGCAGGCTAGCCGCGGTGACGACCCCACGCGAGACTCGAGCCATGTCATTGCTGCTGACCCAGGACCTCGCGGTCATGGGGTTGCTCCTCTCCGCCATCCTCGGCGTCCTTGCGGTCCTGCGTGTGACGCGTCCCGACCCTCGCTGACGTCGGCGGAACCCTCGCGGCTCGTGCGGCGTCCCCCGTGAACGCGGTAGGTCACGCACCGCTACTCTGATGACGCGACCGCACATACCCGACCCGAGCCTGGGGGACGAGCGAAGACCTTGACCACAACACCGCCGAGCGCCGCGGGGACGCGGCGAGGCCTTTCCGGCCGTGTCGTCGCCGTGGTCGCCGTTGCCCTGCTGATCGGCCTGGCGGCCGGGACCATCAGCTACCTCAGCAGATCGCTGGCGATCCCGGGACCTGCCGAGCAGGTGAGCACCGAGGAGCTGCGGGCTCGCGGCGCGGAGATCAACGCCGAATTCTGCCGGCCGATCGCCTCGGAGCCTCGCTTCTGGCCCGAATGCGTCGGTGGCGGTGCCGCCGCGTGGGAGGAGCGCGGTGCCAGGGAGCTGGTCCGGTACTGCCAGAATCCGGTTCCGTCGCGCATGTTCAGCGCGTCCGACTGCCTGGCCGAAGACCGGCCGCTGGTGGCGCTCACCGACGGGCCCCGCTTCAGCGACGCGGCCGTGGCCGCGCTCGCGGCCGCCATCGCCGGGGTGGTGCTGGCGCTGCTCGCTGCCACAGGCAGGTTCCTGCGGCCTCGATCGGGAGACGCCGCGTCGCGCCGGCCCTGACCGCCGCCAAGCCTGGTGCCGGAGGTGGGGGTCGAACCCACACGCCCTTGCGGGCACGGGTGTTTGAGACCCGCGCGTCTGCCGATTCCGCCACTCCGGCACGATGAGGGGAAGGTACGCCACGGCGACGAAGCTCCGGGTGTGATTATAGGAACCCGATGCCGACCGACCCGAGCCGCCAGGGCCATCGCACGCCACCGCTCCCCGACGAGCAGGACGTGGTCGCGCGCGCCACGGCGGGGGATCGCGGCGCGTTCACGCGGCTGATGGAACACTACCAGTCGGCCTGCTACGGGCTGGCGTGGCGCCTGCTGGGCGACTCGGAGCTGGCCGCCGATGCAACCCAGGATGCCTTCGTCCACGCCTACGACGCCATCGGGCGCTTCCGGGGCGGCGTCTTCCGGTCCTGGCTGCTGCGGATCACAGCTAACGCCAGCTACGACATCCTGCGCCGGGCTCAACGCCGGCCGACCACCACGCTGCCGGAGCCGCAGGAGGGCCAGGCGGAGCTTCCCGATGCCGGCGCGCCCAACCCGGTGGCCGAGGCGGTACGCTCCGAGCTCTACCGCCAGCTCGACCTGGCCCTGCTGCGCCTCCCGAACGACCAGCGGACCGCGGTGGTGCTATGCGACGTGTACGGCATGGACTACAACGAGGTGGCCGCCGCGACCGACTCGGCACTGGGCACCGTCAAGTCGCGAATCCATCGGGGTCGGCTGCGGCTGAGAGAGCTGCTGGCCGACCACCGGGAACTGTTCGAGCGCTGAGGCCGTCTGGACCGGTGACGATGCAGCACCCGATTCACCCCGATCCCGAGCGCCTGGCGGCGCTGGCGGGCGGCGACCCCGAGGCAACTGCCGACGGCGCGCTGACCGGCCACGCCGATACCTGCACCCAGTGCGGCGAGGTGCTGCGCGAGCTGCGCCTGCTGCGTTCCGCGCTGTCCGAGCTCCCCGACCTGGTGCCGAGCCGCCCACTGCAGCTGGTACCCCCGGTTCCGGCCGAGACCGCGGCGGATGGCGGAGGCCCGCTCGGCTGGCTGCGCCGCCTGGCGGCGCCGGTCATGGCCGCCGGCGCAGGCCTGGCCCTGGTGGGGGCGGTGGGCTTCGGGAGCGTGGTGCTAGGCGGGATGGCAGCCAGCGCGGGCGCAAGGCCCGACCTTGCGGCCGAGGACCGCGGCGGCGAGGCTCCCGAGGAGGCCAGCGGCGAGCCCGCGAACTTCGATGAGTCCGGCGAACCCGCGCCGAGCGACGAGGCGGCCGTAGGCGGTCCCGACGACCCATCGGACGGCGAGGACGCTGAAGACGGCGAAGAGTCTGCTGTCGCCCTGGTGGACCTGGCGACGCCGACCCCATGGCTGGTGCTAACTGGGGCGGGGGCCCTGATGCTGGTCGGGGGCCTGGCGCTCCGTTTCGTCGTCCAGCCGCGGGCCGGCTAGGGGGCCGCGGCCAAGCGCCCCACCACGATCGCCGCGACCAGCACCGCCAGGAAGATCGCCCC
>DASUSP010000114.1:0-6236 GCA_036375035.1 Candidatus Limnocylindria bacterium | reverse complement strand
GCCATCGGTCGCCTTGAGCCCGACTGCATCTTGCTCGATGGCGTCGACGCGGTCGAATACGCCGAATCCTGGGCCACCGCCGCCGAGGTGAGCCACCGGCCGCGACCGATTCCGACGGTGATGTTCACCGCCCACGCGGCGGACGCCGCTGAAGCCCGGGAGGCGACAAGTCAGCGCGCCGTCGAGGCCGGGTTCACCGCCGTGCTGCGCAAGCCGTTCCACCTCGATGAGCTGGTGGCCACGGTCGAGCGCGCGGTCGGCGCGTCGGTTCCCTTCAATCACTCGGGGCGGGCCGAGCATGCGCGTACCAGGGAACTTGTCGCTCGACTGACTGCGGCCGGCGCGCGCGACGTCCGACCCAGCACCAGGCGGGAGTGGGCGAACTTTCGGAACGGCGCCGGAGACGAGATGCAGCTCTACTGGTGGCAGGCAGCGGGTGCGTATCTCGTGGGGCGCTACAGCACCGATGGCGCTCGGCTCGAGCTGGTGGGCCACTACTTCGACCTTGAGGCCGCAGTTCGCGCCGCGACCACGGTGGGCAGCTAGCTCAGCCGCTGAGGCCGTACTCCGTCGCGTTGTCCAGGCTGACGATCGCCACGTCGACCTCTTCCACGCTGCCATCCGCGGCGGTGATGGATGCGCCTGTCAATGGCAGGAACGGCTGGCGCACCCGGAAGTCGTCGTCGAGCGACTCGCCCGGCCTCAGGTGGGCGGTGCCGCTCACCTGGTAGGGGCCGACTTTGACCGATGCGTTGGCCAGCTGCATCGGCTCCTGCCAGCCGGTCGCCCGTGGCAGCGGTGGCGGGATCACGATCAGCAGGTCGGACGGCGAGATCTGGACCCAGTTGCCCGGCGCCGGGTCGGCCCCGCGGGGGAGGAAAGCGAGGTCCTGGCCGCGCAGGAGGATATCGGTGACGCGTTGCCCGGTGGGCGCCACGAACCCGTCGAGCGCCAGCTCGGGGGTGAGGATCCGGACCGGTTCGAGCTGTCCGGTTGGGTCGTTCTCCTGCTTCGACCCGGAGCGAAGCCACCGCATCGGTTCCTCCCGTGTTTCAGCCGAGGCGGGCAGCCTGGGCCGAACCATACCCTAGCCGGAGGGGATGCCCGGCGCACATCGGCCAATGGTCCCCGCGCTGTGGGGACCGATCACCCGGCGAGGATCAGGAGCGAGGCCACGTTGGCCACGAATCCGAGCAGGCCGACGCTGGTGGCGACCGCGCCGCCCCACACAAGCAGGCGCGGGAAGCGGGTGGCCGTTGCGGCCAGGAGGCCAATCACCGCCACGACCACCGCTCCCTTGGCGGCGAGGACACCGTTGGTGCCCGCGGATGCGAAGACGGCCACCGCGAACCCGTTCGACTCCAGCCCGATGCCGTGAATGGCGCTGCCGACTGCGAACGAGGCGGCGTCCGCCAGCTGTGCCAGCAGGATCGTGACGAGGATGACGCGAGCCACCATACCGGCTGCAAGAGCATTTCTCGGGCCAGCTCCCGCGGCGGCACGCTGGCCGCTCGTCAGTCGACCAGGGCCGCTCGCGTCGGCATCCCGGCGCGGGCTCCGGCGGCCCGGACCGACAGCCCCGCGGCCCGGTTGGCGCGCGCCGCTCCATCCCGGAGGGCGGACCCGCGGGCGAGTTCGGCGGCCAGCACGCCGTTGAAGCAGTCGCCGGCACCGGTGGTATCGACGACCGGGCCGTGCAGGACGTTGTAGGCCTCGTGGCCGTCCGCGTCATACACGGCGCAGCCATCCTCGCCGAGTGTCACGACGACCGCCCTTGCGCCTCGTTCGAGGAGGGAGCGAGCTGCGCTCTCGAGGCCGTCAACCCCGGCCAGTCGCGCGAGCTCGCGGCGATTCGGCGTCAGGATCGGTCCCGCGGCAAGCAGATCGGGCGGCAGGTCCTGTGCCGGCGCCGGGTTCAGGACGACGCGCGAGCCGGCAGTGGTCGTCGCCCGGACGGTTGCCGCCACCGCGTCCATCGGCACCTCCAGCGAGACGAGCAGGACGTCGGCGCCTCCCGGCGCCAGGTCGTGCAGCGCTGCCTCGACGAACCGCGCGTCCAGCCTTGCGTTGGCCCCGGGGGCGACCGCGATCTGATTGGAGCCGTCGGCAGCGACCACGATCAGGGCCGCGCCGGATGGTGCGTCCGTGCGCAGCACGGAACGGACGTCCACGCCGTCCTCGCGCAGGGCGTGGAGCCCGTGCTCGCCGTCCTCGTCTCGTCCCAGGCAGCCCACCATGACGGTTGGCGCTCCCATGCGGGCCGCTGCCACCGCCTGGTTGGCTCCCTTCCCGCCCGGGTGCCGCGCCAGGTCGCCGCCGAGCATCGTCTCGCCCGGCCCGGGCAGGTGCGGCACCGACACGACCAGGTCCATGTTGATGGCACCCACCACCAGGACCCGGCCGCCCCCCGCGGGTGTCATGCCGCGCGCCGAACCACGTTCCGCAGCGTGTGGGCCAGGCGCTCCAGCTGGGAAAGGTCGTTGTAGGCCGCCGCGCTGATCCGGACCAGGCGACGCCAGGGTCGGCCTTCAGGTCGCTGCGGCCAGGGCGTGACCATGACCTGGAATCCGGCCTCCAGCAGCGCGCCGTGCACTCGGTCACCGTACAGGTCCACGCCCTGGACCGTTGCCGGCTCCGGGTCCGGCTCGAGCGGCACCGAGGCCATCGACCCGATCATCTCGTCCGGGAGGGGTGGCTCCTGGCCCGTCGCATCGCACAGCAGGTCTCGCCCGGCCAGTGCCAGCCGGTGATTGCGCTCGCGCAGCGCCGGCCACCCGCCGGTGAGCAGCGACGCTCCGAACTCCAGCGCGGCCGGCGCGGACAGCCACGCGGTGGGATCCGCGGTGCCCTGCCAGTCGAACTCGGCCCGGAAGCGGCTGCGGCCGTCGAGCGGCAGGTTCGCCCCGTGCGAGATGGTCAGCGGCCGGATGCCCTCCTGCTTGTCGCGCCGGACCCACAGGAACGCCGCTCCCTTGGGGGCGCAGACCCACTTGTGCAGGTTGCCGGTGTAGTACTCGGCACCGATGGCGGCCACGTCCAGCTCCAGCATCCCCGGGGCGTGGGCGCCGTCGACCAGCACCGCGACGCCGCGCTCGTGCATGGCGGCCACCAGGCGCTCGACCGGCAGGACCATGGCCGTGGCCGACGTGACGTGGTCGATCACAGCCAGGCGGGTGCGCGGCGTCACCGCAACCATGATCCGCTCCACCGCGGCCTCGGCAGAAGTCAGCGGAAACGGGATCTCGGCCACGATCACCCGCGCCCCGTCCCGCCTGCCCGTGTGCTCCATGGCGTTCTTGACCGCGTTGTAGGCGTGGTCCGTGGTGAGCAGCTCGTCCCCGGCCTCGAAGCGCAAGGAGCGCAGGACGGTGTTGCAGCCACCAGTCGCGTTGGTGACGAAGGCCAGGTCCTCGGCATCGGCTCCGATGAAGCCGGCGACCACCTGGCGGGCGCGCTCCATCTCGACCGGGTAGGTCTCCACCATGAAGCGCACCGGCTCGCTCTCAAGGCGGCGACGCCACTCGTCCTGCGCGTCCAGCACCGGGATGGGGGTGGCACCGAACGACCCGTGGTTCAGGAATTCGACCGCCGGGTCCAGCAGCCAGTGGCGCGCGTGCTCGGAGGCCATGACGGCTATCGTAGACCGATGTCCACGCCGCTCTCCCTTCCACGACCCGCGGCCGTGATCCTGGACCTGGACGGCACGCTGGTCGACACGGTCGAGACGCGCATCCGCGCCTGGCTTGCCGTCTTCGCCGATTACGACATCCCGGCCTCCCACGGCCAACTGGCCCCGCTCATCGGCTCGGACGGCCGCTTCCTGGCCAGGCGCGTCTCCGAGGAGGCCGGGATCCGGCTGCCGGACGGACGCGACGAGGAGATCGACCGCCGCGCAGGCGAGATCTACGAGCGGCTGAACCGCGAACCGCGGCCACTGCCGGGCGTGCGGGAGCTCATCGAGGTGCTGGATGGCGCGGGCGTTCGCTGGGCGATCGCCACGTCGTCACGCCGGGAGCAGGTGGGCACCTCGGTTCGCGCCCTCGCCCTGGACTCCGAGCCGGTCATCGTGGACGGTTCGCACGTCGAGCACGCCAAGCCGGAGCCGGACCTGCTGCTCCTGGCCGCGCGCGAGCTTGGCACGCAGCCCGCCGACTGCTGGTACGTGGGTGACTCGACCTGGGACATGCAGGCCGCCGTCAACGCCGGGATGGTCGCCGTGGCGGTGGTCGCCGGGGCGGCCGTCTCCTCCGACGAACTGACTGCCGCCGGGGCGCGGGCGGTGCTGCCGGACCTCCAAGCGCTGGCCCGGCAGATCTGAGCCTCAGCCGCCGGCGCGGGTCCAGTATGGCGTGACCCCGTACGCGGCATAGACGGCAGCGTACTGTTCCTCCTCGGCGTCGCCCTCCGCGGGCCGGTAGGGGTCGACCGCCAGGATCTCGTCCCGTGGCCGCTCGACGTATACGGTGCGCGGGTCGTCGCCGTTCAGGACCTCAACCGGCACAAGCCGGCTCTTGCGCCCGATGCCGAACACGCCGCCGTCCTCGACCTCTACCAGCCGGACGGTCCCGGTGTCGGGCTCAACCAGCAGGTCGGCCACGATTCCAACCCGGTGGCCGTCGCAGTCGAGCACCTCGCGGTCGCGCAGGTCGGTGGCGGGATCGGCCAGATGCACCCCCGAATGGGTCAGCCGCTCGAGCTCGCGCGCCAATGCTGTCGTCACGCTCATCTCCTCCCGGGCGGTCCACCGCTCCCGCCGGCCCCGGGGCGGCAAGCCGCGTGCCAGCTGCGCAGATGGCATGATCGGACCGATGCCACTCGAGACCTATCGGTCCAAGCGCGACTTCGCGCGCACGCCGGAGCCGGAGCCGGGGGAGGTCGGCGACGGAGCCGGCAGGTTCGTGGTGCAGCGCCATCGGGCCACCGCCCTGCACTACGACTTCCGCCTGGAGATCGGCGGGGTGCTGGTCAGCTGGGCCGTGCCGAAGGGCCCCACGCTCGATCCGGGGGAGCGGCGCCTGGCGATGCGCACCGAGGACCACCCGATCGAGTACCTGCCCTTCGAGGGCACCATCCCGGCCGGAGAGTACGGCGCCGGGGACGTGATCATCTGGGACTGGGGCACCTTCGAGCCGGAGGAGACCAACGATCCCGTCGCCGCGGTGGCCGCCGGCGAGCTGAAGTTCCGCCTCTTCGGGGAGCGGCTGCGTGGGCGCTTCACCATCGTCCGCACCGACGGCCGTGCCCGCTACGGCAGGGGCGACGACCGCGAGAAGTGGCTCCTGATCCACAAGCGCGACGAGGCGACGGTGGTGGGCTGGGACGCGGAGGACTTCCCGGAGAGCGTCAAGACCGGCCGCACCAACGACGAGGTCAAGGCCGGCGTGGAGCCGCGCTTCACCGCCGACCCGCCGGCGCCGGAGGCGGTTCCCGACCTGTCCGCCGCGCGGACCGAGCCCATGCCCGACTTCCTGCCGCCCATGCTCGCCACCCTCGCCGAGGGCCCGTTCGACGACCCGGGCTGGCTGTTCGAGATCAAGTGGGACGGCTACCGGGTCCAGGCGGTGGTGCGTGACGGCCGCACGCGGCTGTGGACCCGCAAGCGAGTCGACGCCGCGGCCTACTTCCCGGACCTGGCCGAGGAGCGCGACTGGATCGACGCCACCGCCGCGATCGTCGACGGGGAGGTGGTGGCGCTGGATCCTGAGGGGCGCCCGGACTTCAGCCTGCTGCAGGATCGGACTGGGCTGCGCGGCCTGCAGGGCTCGGCACGCTCGCTGGAGCGCGACGCCCCGCGACCCTCCCCGGAGGAGCGGCGCGCCATCCCGCTGGCCTACATGGCCTTCGACCTGCTCCATCTCGATGGTCGCTCACTGCTCGACGTCCCGCTGGAAGAGCGCAAGCGCCTGCTGCGACGCCTGCTGCGACCGCACCCGGTGATCCGCTACGCGTCGCACGTGGTCGGCGAGGGAGTCGCCTTCGAGCGGGCGGCGGCGGAGCGGAACCTGGAGGGGATCGTCGCCAAGCGGCGCGACAGCCGCTACCAGCCGGGACGCCGCACTCGCGACTGGCTGAAGATCAAGCTGCGCCACGAGCAAGAGGCCGTGGTGGTCGGCTGGCTGCCCGGCCAGGGGACGCACAAGGACCTGGGCTCGTTGATCCTGGCCGTGAACGAGGACGGCGCGCTGCGCCACGCCGGCCAGGTGGGCAGCGGCCTGGACGCCAGGGTGCGGCGTGAG
>DASUSP010000113.1:0-9034 GCA_036375035.1 Candidatus Limnocylindria bacterium | reverse complement strand
CATGGAGCTGGACAGCCCGCTGACCGATTGCGTCAACGAGGCGATCGCCGCGCTGTGGGATAGCGGCGATCTCGACGACATCACCACCGAGTGGATGTCCGAGGCGACCGAAGTCCCGGTCCTCGAGTAGCGACCCGAGCGTGAGCTCGGGGTGATCGACCAGCCTCGCGACTCCGGCGCGATCCCGCCGCCGCGGGCCTCCAGGGGTCCGCGGCTCGGCGCCGGTGGGCGGTCGCTGCTGATCGCCGCAATCTCCACCGCGGTCTTCTTCGGGGCCGTGGCGGTGGTGGCCGTCAACGCGCCCGGGTGGGAGAGGTTCCGGGCCTCGTTCCTGGACTGGGACAACTTCGCCCGATCGGCGCCGGGGATCGTCGAGAAGTTCGGCGTCAACGTCCAGCTCTTCCTCATCGCCGAGGTGCTGATCCTGGTCTGGGGCCTGGTGCTGGCGGTGCTGCGCTCCCTGCCGGGGCCGGTTCTCTTCCCGGTGCGGCTGCTGGCCACGCTGTACATCGACCTGTTCCGGGCCGTGCCCGGCGTGCTGGTGATCTACATGCTCGGCTTCGGGATCCCGGGGCTGCGGCTGGAGGGCGTGCCCAACGACCCGTTCCTGTGGGGCGTGGTGGCGCTCACGCTCCTCTACTCCGCCTACGTCTCCGAGGTGTACCGGGCCGGGATCGAATCGGTGCACCCGTCGCAGGCCGCGGCGGCCCGCTCGCTGGGCCTCTCCCAGCTGCAGGCGATGCGCTACGTGGTCCTGCCGCAGGCGGTGCGCCGCGTGATCCCGCCGCTGCTCAACGACTTCATCGGTCTGCAGAAGGACACAGTGCTGGTCTCCTTCATCGGGGTTGTGGAGGTCTTTCGCCAGTCGTACATCCGCCAGGCGGCGAGCTTCAACTTCACGCCCTACCTGGTCACGGCACTCATCTTCCTGGTCGTGACCATCCCGCTGGCGCGCTTCACCGACTGGCTGGTGGCCCGCGAGCGCGACCGGCGCTACGCGGCTCGTCTCAAGGCGAGCGCCCCGGGCGCCCGTCGCGGGCGCTTCTGGGGTGGCCGGCAATGACCGGACCGATGCAGCGGCCGGCCAACGGATCGGCGCTGGTGGTCGAGGGCCTGTGGAAGTCTTTCGGGGCGCTGGAGGTGCTGCGCGGCATCGACCTGACCATGGCCGAGCACGAGATCGTGTGCGTCATCGGGGCGTCGGGCTCCGGCAAGTCGACGCTGCTGCGCTGCATCAACCTGACCGAGCCGATCGACGCCGGTCGCGTGCTCGTGAATGGCGAGGAGATCACCGCCGAGGGCGTCGACGTCGATCGCATCCGGCGGCGGATCGGGATCGTGTTCCAGGCCTTCAACCTGTTCCCGCACATGACGGTGCTGGACAACGTGACGCTGGCCCCGCGCAAGGTCCTCAGGCAAAGCCGCGCCCAGGCGGAGGAGCAGGCCACGCGGCTGCTGGAGCGTTTTGGCCTGCTGGACAAGCGCGACGACTACCCGGACCGCCTCTCCGGCGGCCAGCAGCAACGCGTGGCGATCGTGCGGGCGCTGGCCATGGACCCGGACCTGCTGCTCCTCGACGAGGTCACCTCGGCGCTGGATCCCGAGCTGGTGGCCGAGGTGCTCAACGTCATCCGCGAGCTGGCCGCGACCGGCATGACGATGGTCATCGCCACCCACGAGATGGGCTTCGCGAGGGACATCGCCAGCCGAGTCGTCTTCCTGGACGAGGGCCGCATCCTGGAGGAGGGGCCGCCGGAGCGCATCTTCAGCGCCCCGACCGAACCGCGCACGCGCGAATTCCTGCAGCGGATCATCGACGCAGGGCGCCTGTAGTGACGCGTGTGGCAGGAATCATGCTCTGAGGGTGGGCAGACCGCCTCCCGCCCGGCGGCGGCAGTCGAGGTTGAATGCATGGGGGACAGCGACAGGCTCCGGATCGGGCTGGTATCGGGACCGATGGTGCCGATTCCCCCACCCCGCTACGCCGGCACGGAGCGGATTGTGAGCGTGCTGGTCGACGAGCTGGTGCGGCGCGGCCACGTGGTGACGCTCATCGGCCCCGGGGACTCCCGCGCGAACTGTGAGCTGATTTCCACCATCGACCAGGCGCTGTGGACCTCCGGCATGCGCGGAGACGTCACGCCTTACATCCAGGTCAGCATGGAGCGGGCGTGGGCCGCGTGCGAGCAGTTCGACGTGATCCACTCGCACCTCGACACGCTCAGCTTCCCGCTGGCGCGCCATTGCTCCACACCGGTGCTGCACACCCTTCACGGCCGCCTCGACATGCCTGGCCTGCCGGAGCTGTTGGGCGAGTTCCGGGAGATTCCACTGGTGGCCATCAGCGAGAGCCAGCGCCGATGGCACCCGCAGAACAACTGGGTCGCCACCATCCATCACGGCTTGCCGCTTGACGGCGCGCCCTTCCGGCCCGAGCCCGGCGCCTACCTGGCCTTCGTTGGCCGCGTGGCGCCGGAGAAGGGCGTTGACGCGGCTGTGGAGCTGGCGCGCATGTCCGGCATGCACCTGCGCATGGCGGCCAAGGTCCACGAGGAGTTGGAGGAACGCCTGTTCGAGGAGGTGGTCCAGCCGGGAATCGACGATGGCCTGGTCACGTACGAGGGTGAGCTCGGGGCGGCCGAGCGCGACGAGCTGCTGGCCGGCGCGGCGGCCACGATGATGCTGGGCGCTTGGCCCGAGCCGTTCGGCCTGGTGGCCATCGAGTCGATGGCCACCGGCACGCCGGTCATCGGTCGCCGCGCGGGCGCGTTGACCGAAATCGTGGAGCACGGACGGACCGGCTTCCTGGTCGACGATCTACAGGAGGCGCAACTGGCGATCCGGTCGGTCCGCGAGCTGGACCGCAACGAGGTGCGGCGCGCGGTGCTGGAGCGGTTCAACGTCGAGCGCATGGTGGACGACTACGAGGAGGTCTACCGCAGCCTCGCGGTGGCACAGGCGACCGGGGTGGGCGGCTCACTGGAGGCGCTTGCCGCGAGCTAGTCCTCGTTTCGGTCCGGCTCCTCGCGCGGCGCGTTCTGCGCGGCGGCGTGGGCCGTGGCGAACGCCCGGCTCTCATCGCCGTACTGTTGCAGCGCGCTGTTGAACGCCTCCAGGAACGCGTGCTTCTGGTGGGTGCTGTACTGGTCGGTCTGGTCCTCGGGAAGCTCCGAGATGTCTGTGTAGGGCATGTTCGCCTTTCCAGCAGGACCGATGCCGACGTACAGTGGGCAGCATGGCCGAGCCCGTACCTCCCCCACGCTCCCAGTACGACGAGGACTGGCACGGGGTGCTGATGGGCACCGATCCTCGTTGGAGACGGAACCACAGCCTCTTCCGCCGCCTGCCGGGCGACCGACGCTGCCACATCTGCGCGGTTCCCTTCAACGGACCGGTGGCGCCCATCGCGCGGATGATGGGACGCGGGCCGTGGGCCAGGAACCCCCGCTACTGCGGCGCCTGCTTCACGATCCTGGAGGCCGCGCGCGGCGGAGCTGAGGTGGAGTGCAGCCTCATCTTCGCCGACGTGCGCGGCTCGACGGCGATGGCCGAACGGATGTCCGCCGGTGAGTTCCATCAGCTCCTCGAGCGCTTCTACCGTGCAGCGGCGGACGTCCTCTTCGCCAACGACGCCATCCTGGACAAGTTCGTGGGCGACGAGGTGGTGGCCATCTTCATCCCGGCCCTCAGCGGGGAGCTCCACGCCGCGCGAGCGGTTGCGGCCGGGCGGGGCCTGCTGCGCGCCACCGGGCACGACTCCGGCAAGCCGTGGCTGCCGCTGGGGATCGGGGTGCACACCGGCATCGCGTTCGTAGGCGCAGTCGGCGAGGGGAGCACGGCCAGCCTCACCGCCCTGGGCGATACGGTCAACGTGGCGAGCCGACTGGCCTCTGCCGCCGGCGCCGGGGAGCTCCTGGTCAGCGAGGTCGCGGCGCGGTCGGCGGGCGTTGACGTCACAGCATCGGAGCGGCGGGAGCTCGACCTGAAGGGCAAGGCTGCGCGGGTACCGGTGGTGGTCCTGGGGGCCGACAATGCCGAGGTCGCGACGCACTGAGGGCAGCCTCAACGCCAATCGACGGAGACGACCTCCACCGGATCGACGATCCCCTTGAGCTGCTCGGTACGCCGGCCCCGCTCGGCATACTGGTGCCGCGTGGAGGCGAGTGTGGCGGCGCTCACCAGCACCTCGCCTGCGCCGCCCGCATCGCCGATACGGGACGCCAGGTTGACCCCGATGCCGTGGTAGTCCAGCCCCACCCGGCTCGCCTCGGCCTGGTGGATGCCGATGCGCACCTCCGGCGCGAACCCCTCGGTGGCCCGGTGAGCGGCCAGGCGGCGCTGCATGCCGATCGCCGCCTCGATGGCCTGGTCGGGGTCGCCGAAGGCGAAGAAGAAGCCGTCGCCGGTTGCCTTGACCTCCTCGCCGGCCTGCTCCGCCGCTGCGGCGCGAAGCGTTCGATCGTGCCAGCCCCGCAACCCCTCCCAGGCCTCGTCACCGAGCGCCTGCGCCAGGCGCGTGGAGTCGACGATGTCGGTGAACATGAAGGCGCGCGTGGCGCGCGTGGCGGCCATGCCCATCGGCCCGATTCCCGAGGAGGCCTGCAGTTCCGCCAGCTTGTCCTCGGTGCGGCGCAGGTCGGGAGCCGCCCCCAGGCGTTCGAACGCATCTCGCGCTGTGCGCAGCTCGATGGCGGCCCGGTCGGCATCGCCCACGGCCAGGTAGGCATCTCCCAGGGCGGCGCGGGCGCGGGCGGCATCGTACGGAGCGTCGACCTCGGTCCAGCGCGCGACCGCGTCGCGTAGTTCCCGCTGTGCCCGGTGCGCGTCCCCTTCCGCGTTCGCCACCAGTCCTGCGGCTGTGCTGGCCGTCCCGCGCGCCGCGCTGGTCCGGAACCGCTCGGCCAGCCGGGCCAGCTCCTCGGCCGCAGCGCGCGCTTCGTCGGTCTCGCCCGCGGCCAACGCGATTTCCACGCGGGCCGGCAGCATGCGCAACCGGGACGCCTCGCTATCGGGTGGCGCCTGCCACGACGATTGGCCGTTCGGCTCGTCGATCGCCCGGCGTATCGACTCGAGGGCGGCCCGCACGCGTCCCTGTGCCAACCGCAGGAGCGAGAAGGCCGGCTCGGTGTCGGTCCCGAGGGCGTGGGCGCCCAGCAGCGCCTCCTCCGCGGCCGGCAGGTCCCCGCGGCTGAGGCGGATCTGCCCGATCAGGTTCAGGGCCAGGCCGGCGCCGGCTGGGATGTAGCCGCGCAGCTCGTCGGAAGCCACGCGCGCCTCGGCCTCGGCATCCGACCAGCTGCCGCGGATGCGCTTGATATCGGACCGGAAAAGCCGGCACATGCCCGGATAGCCGTTGATCCCTTCGCGGCGGCACCAGCGGTCCTGCGCCTCGGTCCACTCCGCCGCGCGCTTCAAGTCGCCGATGCCCGCGCAGGCCTCGATGGTGGCGCAGCACACGCCGCCCGCCGTGGACGGATCCAGCTCCCCGCTGACCGCGACGAGGGTCGCCTCGTCGGCCAGCGGCAGCCCCTCTTCCACCCGACCGGTCGCGATCAGCAGGGCGGCCCGCTCGCCGAGGGCCATCGCCTCCAGGTTCCGGTCGCCGGTCTCGGTCCCGATGCGCTGAGCGCGTTCCGCCTCGCGCAGGCCCTCTTCGATGTCGCCGGTCAACGCCGCCCTGAACGCGCGGCCGGCCGCGAGCCAGCCGTGCGCCGGACCCTCGGGCTGTCCCTCGAGCAGGCGGTCGGCGCGCTTCATCCAGGCGTCCGCGACGGAGGTGTTCAGGCGGACCAGGTTGTCGCGGGCGAGGCCGATTGCGGCCTTGACGGCGGCTCGCGACTCGCCAGCCCGGACGGCCGCAGCGTACGCGCGCTCGCGGACCTCGATGGCCAGGGGCAGCCGGCCGTTCCACCACGCCGCCTCGGCCAGCAGCTCCAGGTCGCCATCGGGCAGCTCGCCGCGGGCATCGGCCTCCGAGAGCAGGTCGAACGCCGTTCGCCATTCGTGCCGCTCGAGGGCCTGCCTGGCCCGGTCGACCGCGGACGTGGTTGTCTGATCTGCCATCGGCTCCCCTCCGCTGGAGAGGTGCCATTCTACGGGGCCTCCAGTGGACCTTCGTCCGCAACCCTGCTCAGCGGGAGCGGACGCTCACCTCGCTCGATGGCGGCCCCTCGCCATACGCGTTCCAGGCCGTCACGCGGTAGGTGTAGGTCGTGCGGCGATCGACCGACGTGTCGCTGAACTGCGTCGTCGTTCCGTTCGGCGTGGTGCCCAGGAACGAGAAGCCGGACTCGCCGGGGGCGCGCCGGTACACGAAGTACGTCGCGATGGGGCTTCCCCCGTCGCTGGCCGGCGCCGCCCAGCTGAGGTCGATCGCCACCGTGCTGCCCTTCGCCTTGGCAGCGCTGAGATCCTGCGGAGCATCGGGCACTGTCGCGTCCGGACCTGGAGTCACCGTCACGGCGTTGGAGAGTGCGCCCTCCCCGGCGGCATTCAGGGCGGCAACGCGGTAGGTGTACGACGTCCCATTGGCCAGCCCGAAGTCGACGTAGATGGTCTCGCCGGCATCCGTGCTGGCGTGCAGGACCTCCGGGCCGCCGGCCACGCTGCGGTACAGGCGATATCCCCTGACCGAGCTGCCGCCGTCATCGGCCGGGGCGGTCCAGCTCAGAGCGGCCGCCCCGTCGGCCGGCGCGCCGAGCAGCGTCGGAGCCGTCGGAGCCTGGATCAGCGACGCGCCGAGCTGGTTCGATGCAGGCCCGCTGCCGACCGCGTTGACGGCCACCACCTCGTACCAGTAGGTGGTGTTCGCGACCACGGCGCTGTCGACGTAGCCGGTCTGCACCCCCACGGTTGCCAGCAAGCTGGTCGAGCCTGGTGCGGTGCCGCGCCACACTTCGTAGCCGGTGATCGGGCTACCCCCGTCGCTGAGGGGGGCGCTCCACGACAGCGTGATGCTGCTCACCCCACCCACCGCGCTGGTCAGAACCGGAGCCCCGGGCTCGGTGGGATCGGGTGGAGGAGGCGGTGGAGACGGCGGCTCGCCGGCCACCGATTCAGCCGCTCGCAGGGCGTTGACCAGCACCTCGGGGCTGCCGTCCGGGTCATCCGGCCATGACCCCTGGCCGGAGCAGCCGCTCTGTAGATCGGCGTCGGCCCATTGTCTGTTCGGGCACTCGCCGCTCAGGCGCAGGGCGTCCCGCGCTTCTCCCGACGTGATGGATGGATCCGCCGCGGCCATCAGCGCCGCCACGCCCGCCACGTGCGGCGTGGCCATGCTGGTGCCGCTCGACGTCCGGTACCCACCTCCAGCCCAGGTGGAGTACACCATCACGCCGGGCGCGATGACGTCGACCGAGGCGCCGTAGTTGCTGAAGAAGGCGAACGTGTCGTCGCACTCGATCCACAACAGGTCCTGGACTAAGCCGCAACCGGCCGATCCTCCGGGATTCCCGTCGAAGTCGGCAAGGGCCGATACGCTGATCACCTCGGGATAGGCGGCCGGCACGAAGCTTCCGGCATTGACCGCGGAGTTGCCAGCACCAGCGACCAGGATCATCCCGGCCGCGTGCGCGGTGCAGATGGCACCGTGCAGCGGGTCCGAGGCGCAGTCGCCCCATGAGCGCTGCTCGCCCCAGCTCATGTTGACCACGTCCACGTCGTTCTCGGCGCTCGCATCGGTGTTGAGGCGCACCACGTGATCGAGCGCACACAGCGCCAGCGACTCCGCCGAGTTGCCCGCGTCGTCGAACATCTTCACGGCCACGAGCCGCGCCTCCGGCGCCACGCCGACCACGCCGGTCCCGTTCAGCGGCGCCGCGGCCGTGCCGGCCACGTGCGTGCCGTGTCCGTAGCCGTCATCAGGCGCATTGGCGCCGTTGACGCAGTTACGCCCCAGGCCGGCGTCGATGCTCGCCACCAGGTCCGGGTGGTCGAGGTCGATCCCCGTGTCGAGCACCGCGATCCTTGCCCCGGCGCCGCGGTGCCCGGCCTGGTATGCGCCGTCGCCGCCCGGAACGTAGCCGTCGATCCGCTTCACACCGTTGGGCAGGGTCTCGGACAGCCGAATGGGATGGTCGGGATGGACCGATGCCACCCGAGGGCTGCGTCGCAGGGCCGCGACAGCGTTGGTCGGGGCGGTGAGCTGGAACCCGCTGAGGGCGTGGCGATAGACGTGGCCGAGTTCCCCGCCAGCTGCCCGGGCCAGTCGAGGAGCCTCCACCGATGCGTCGACCCCGGGGCGCAGCAACACGATGAATGAGGAAGTGGTGGTCGCCGACGTCGAGGCCGGCTGATTTAGGCCGGCGAACAGCCCCAGGGTCGCCGCCAGGACCAGCGCTCGCGTGCGAGGCATCGGACGCATGGATTCCCTCCCGAAGGCCCGATTGTCGCCGACGCTGCAAGACCCGCCCAAGGCTCAGGAGTCGCCGGAACCCCACCGGACCGCCTCGGTCGACTCGGTCCAGGTGCAGGGAGACACCACAAGTTCGGTTGCCTACCCTCGCAGCGCTGGCAGCACGTCGCCCCCGAAGACCTCGATGAAGCGTTCCTGGTCCGGCCCCACCTCGTGCAGGTAGAGGCCGCTGAAGCCGCGCTGGAGGTCGCCCCGCAGCCATTCCGCGTGCTGCGCCGGGTCTGGCGAGATCCGGACCGCGGCATCCATGTCCTCCGGGCGGACGTGCTGGGCAGCGGTGGCGAACTGGGATGGGTGGCGCAGGTCGGCCATGACGCTGGACGGCAGCGTGTTCTGGCGCCACTGCTCGAACGCGGCCCGCCGCGCCTCGTCATCGGTCGGGGCATAGGCGAGATGGACCTGCAGGTACATCGGCTTGCCGTCGCCGCCGTTCGAGCGGAAGGCATCCACCACCTGCTCCAGCACGTCGTCGGGCTGGACGACGGTGATCAGCGCATCGGCCCACTCGGCGACCCAGCCCGCGGTCTCCGGGGTCACCGCGGCACCGACCAGCATCGGGGGCCGCTCGGGGCGGGTCCACAGCTTCGCCTCGCTGACCGTCACGTGGCCCTCGTGCGAGAC
>DASUSP010000112.1:0-2348 GCA_036375035.1 Candidatus Limnocylindria bacterium | reverse complement strand
CAACATGCAGCAGGCGGCGCGCGCCAGCGACTACACCGCCTTCCTGTCGATGGGCGACGACCGCGCCGGCTACCTCGTCGAGATGGCGCCCACCGACCGCCTCTTCACCTCGCCGCAGCACCGGCTGACCGAGGACTACATTACCGGCCGGTTCGGATAGGAGGGACCGATGGACGAGCCCCGCCCGGACGCCAACGAGCTCGATCATCCGTCGCTGCGCCGCACCTTCGAGGAGCAGCTGCAGACGGCCAAGGACGACGTCCTGCGCCTGGGCTCGATGGTCGAGGCCCAGCTGCAGCAGGCGGGCAAGGCGCTGATGGAGCGCGACGTGGAGCTGGCCGACCGGGTGCGCTGGGGCGATGCCGACATCAACGAGCTGCAGCGCCAGGTGAACCTGACCATCGCCTCGGTGATCGCGCGCCAGGGACCGATGGCCCGCGACCTGCGCGAGTTGCTCTCCCTCTACCACGCCGCCGCGGAGCTGGAGCGGATGGGCGACTACGCCACCAACATCGCCAAGCTGGCCCAGCAGCTGGCGTCCGAGCCGGAGCTGCCGATCTTCCCGCAGATCCCGCGCATGGAGCAGCTCTGCCGCGAGCAGCTCAAGGCAGCGATGCGGGCCCTGGTCGACGTCAGCGAGGAGGAGGCGCGCGCCGTGTGCGCCCGGGACGACGAGATCGACCACCTGTACAACAGCGTGTACGAGGACGCCATCGCCCTGATGGAGGGGCTACCGGAGCGCGCGCGGCAGGCGACCCACATGCTCTTCGCCGCGCATCACCTCGAGCGCCTCGGCGACCGGGTCACGAACATCGGGGAGGACGTCGTCTTCCTGGCCACCGGCCGCATCGAGGACCTGAACCCCTGACCGTGGCACGCCAGGCCGTCCGGCGCCGCATCCTGCTGGTCGAGGACGATCGCACGCTGCGCCAGGCGCTGGCCTTCAACCTGGAGCGCGAGGGCTACGAGGTCCGCGTGGCGGTCGACGGCGAGCAGGCGCTGGCCGCGTCCCGCGACCCGGCGCTGGACCTGGTGGTGCTGGACGTGATGCTGCCCGGCATGAGCGGCCTGGAGGTGCTGCGGGTCATCCGCTCCGAGGGGATCGACACGCCGGTGATCGTGCTCTCGGCCAAGGGCGACGAGATCGACCGCGTGGTGGGCCTGAAAGTCGGCGCCGACGACTACGTGGCCAAGCCCTTCAGCCGTCCGGAGCTCCTTGCCCGCATCGACGCGGTGCTGCGGCGGCGACGGCGCGCCACGACGGCCGCGGCCGGCGAGCCCGGTTCGTCGGAGCCGATCCGCATCGGCGACCTGCTGGTGGACCCGGACCGACGCCTGGCGACGTACGAGGGCCGGCCGCTGCAGCTCACCGTCAAGGAGTTCGACCTGCTGGCTTTCCTCGCTGCCAATCCAGAGCGCGTGTACACCCGGGAGCAGCTGCTGGAGCGGCTGTGGGGCCCCGACTACGAGGGCGACGCGCGGACGGTGGACGTGCACGTCTCGTGGCTGCGAACCAAGCTGCGCCCTGCCGACGGTCACAACTACTTCCGATCCGTGCGCGGCGTGGGCTACGCCTTCCAACCTCGGCCGACCGCCAGCGCCGCACCGCGATGAGCGACCCGGTCGCGGCGGCGGCCTTCGAGGCGCTGCTGGGGCAGACCGGGGCGGGCTGGCTGCTCCTCGTCGACGATCGGCTGCGCATCCGGCGCGCCGGACCGGCGGCGGCGGAGCTGGCCAAGCGGCCGCCCGACGAACTGGAGGGGATGAGCCTCATCGCGGCCTTCGGATCGGTGGGGCTGGACGCGGTGGCGCGCGCCGCCCTCGGCGACGGCGCCGCTACGTCCGGAGAGGCCGAGCTGGGAGAGCCGGGATCGCGCACGTTCGTGGTAGACGCCGTGCCGGTGCCCGGCGACGGGGCCGTCCTGTCGCTGCACGAGATCACGGCCCTGCGGCGCGCCGAGCGCGTCCGCCGCGACTTCGTGGCCAACATCAGTCACGAGCTGCGCACCCCGTTGGCCTCGATCAAGCTGCTGGCCGAGACGCTGGCCGCGGGAGCGGTGGACGACGCGGAGTCGGGGCGTGACTTCGCGCTGCAGATCGGGCGGGAGGTGGACCACCTGGCCCAGCTGGTCGATGAGCTGATGGACCTGGCCCGCATCGAGTCAGGCGACGTGGCCCTGGCCATCGCCCCCCTCAATCCGGACGAGGTCCTGGACGGCGTGGCACGACGCATCGGACCGGTCGCCGAGCGGCGCGGCATCACGGTACGCGTGCTGCCGTCCGGTGCCGAGGACGGGGCTCGGGCGGCGGCCGATGGGGAGCGGCTGGGCCAGGCGCTGCTCAACCTG
>DASUSP010000111.1:0-5740 GCA_036375035.1 Candidatus Limnocylindria bacterium | reverse complement strand
GCGCTGGGGCTGGAGCGCATCGATCACGGGCTGGCGATCATGGACGATCCCGAGCTGGTGGCCCGAGTGACGGAGGCGCGCATCCCGCTGGACGTCTGCCCCAACTCGAACGTGCTGATCGCCAACCGCTACGAGCGGCTGGCGGACCACCCCTTCCGGCGCATGCGCCAGGCCGGGCTGCTGGCCACGCTGAACACCGACGACCCGGCCATGACCGACCTGGACCTGGGGCGGGAGTACCACTCGGTGGCCGCGGCGCTGGACATGGGCTGGGACGAGATGACCGCGGTGGCCCTCGACGGGGTGGAGTCCAGCTGGCTGGATCCGGGGGAAAAGGCCGAGCTGCGCGCCGATTTCGAGCGCGGGATCGCCGCGATTCAGCCGCCGGGCTGATCGGCGACCGCAACCTTTCGCGCCGCCCATCGGTCATACCTCTGAAGCCGCAGCACGGGTAGGCCCGTGACCCAGCCGCTGTCCACGCCGCGAGAGGTAGGGCTCGATGTCTACGACATGCGCTTTGCCATGGGCAGGGATCGCCTGGTCGCAATCTGCCGAGGCCTGGTGGGCGCCGATGCCGCCGAGGACGTCGTTCACGACACGTTCCTCCGCGGCCGCCGAGCCTTCCACCAGCTGCGGGACGAGGACCTGTTCGAGGCCTGGATCACGCGCATCGCGGTCAATGTCTGCATCGACCTGCGCCGAGCGGACCGCCGCTTCACCGAGGTCGTACGAGCATGGTGGCGGCGAGAACCGCAATCACCGCAGCGCGACGTGGGGCTTCGGCAGCTCATCGAGCGCCTGCCCCCGCGCGAGCGCACGCTGGTGGTGCTGCATTACGGGTACGGCTACCGGGTCGAGGATATCGCCGCCATGGCGGGGCTGTCGGCGGTGAACGTGAGAACCATCCTGTTTCGGGCGCGACGCCGCTTGCGAGACCAGATCGAGGCTGACAGATGAGCCAGTTCGACGACGAGATCCGAGCAGCCAGCAGGCAGCTCGCCCGTGAGCCGATGCCCGACGGTCTGCTCGACGAGTCCTTCGAGACCGATGAGCGTCGTCCGCGCACCTTCATGCTGGTCGGGATGAGCCTGGCGGCCATCGGGCTGGTGCTGGCCGTTGGCTGGCTGGCCGGTCGATTCGGCCCGCAGCTCCCGGCGGGCGGTAGTATCGCGCCCAGTTCGTCGGCGCCCGCCGCCACCTGTGGGGACCTGCCCGCCATCGACGCCCGATCGACCGAATACCGCGTGTTCTTCCCATGCGCGGATGGCAGCGGCCTCGGCAGCGCGGCGCGTACCGGCCCGGCGATGACGGACGACGAAAGGCTGGCCAGCGCGATCCGCGACCTGCTCGATGGGCCCAACGCAGAGGAGGCTGGCGCAGGAATGGCGCCCGTCGCGCCGGCGGGAAGCGGCGGATGGCTCGTCAGCGTGGTGCTCCAGTCCGACGGGCTGGCGGTGGTCGACCTGTCGGGCGACGCGGCCGGCGCCGGCCTGGAGCGGGTGTTCCTGGATGCGGTGCGGGCAACCGCCCTCGACCAGCTGGCCGTCACCGCCGTGGAGCTTCGGCTGGCCGGCAAATGCGAGCAGCTCTTCGCGCTGTTCGGCAGGCCCTGCGATCACCTGGCCGAACCGCTCGCCCTCAGCACCGACTGCCCGGTGGTGACACCCGGCGGGCTGCCCCAGGGGGACTCGGTGATGATGGGCTCCACCGCTCCCCGCCCGCATCCGGTGGAACCCAACGTGGTGAGCTGGGGCTCGGGCGAGGACACGGTCACCGAGCGGATCGGGAGCCGCGGCGATGACCGCTTCGCTCTGGAAGGCGAGACGATGGCGCTGCCATCGCTAGATGGGGTTACCTCGGCTGACCGCCCCGAGTTCGAATGGGTGGCGAATGGCTGTCCGTACCTCGTCACCATGCCCGCCACGAGCGGCCGCGGAGGCGCGTTCGCCCAGGACTACTCCACCCTGTTCGCGGATGCGACCCCGGGCGAGCCGAGCGCCACGCCGGTTCCCACCGCGCCGTATGGCACGGCTTCGGTGGAGTCCGATGGGATTCGCATCACGCTCTCGCTGGATCGCACCGAGACCTCCCTCGGCGCGCGGGTCTGGGCCGAGGTGACGGTCGAGAACATCGGGCCCGATGTCGTCCACTGGGGCCATTCGAGCAGCTGCGACTGGCCAGCCGGGGTGCACCTGACGACTGATGCCGAGCCCCCGGAGTACGGGGCGAAGTGGCCCGGAGAGGCCGGTGTCCTCAAAGGGATCACAGTCGATGACCCAGACCAGCTGAGGTACGGATTCGTGCCGGAAGCTGCGGTGGACTTCGAAGGCAACTGGGGATGCACGAGCGACCTGGTTCCGGATGAGATCCTGCCCGGCGAGCGCCTGTCGGCTCGATTCGCATGGGACACCATCGGCACGAACGGCATGCCTCCGCCGGGTGGCCGATACGTCGCGGAGTCCGTTTTCGGCTACCAGGGTCGCGGCGACGTCCCCGCCGACGCCGATCCGTTCGGGAAGCAGGTCGGTGCCCAGGTCTCGCTGGACGTGCAGGGCCCTGATCAGGACTACCTGGCGCCGGGCGAGGCGCTCGACCTCCTGCTCTCGGACGCGACGTTCATCCAGCTGCTGGCGGACAACCCGCGCACGCAGTGGAACCGCTCGACGTTGCGCTGGGTCGATGAGTCATGGCACCTGGTGATCGAGCAGGAGACCCCGCACGGCTCGATCGTGGGGACGGTGGATGCCATCAGCGGCGAAGTCAGCGACGTGAGGGTCGAGCCTCGCTAGCATCACGGCGTGAACGAGGGTGAGGACCTTCCGCCGAGCGTCGACCTGCTGATCAGCGGCGGCAGCCTGGTCGACGGCAGCGGCTCCCCCGCCCGGCCGGGAACGGTGGGCGTGCGGGATGGGCGCCTCCACATCGGGCCGGTGGACTGGCGGCCGCAATCGAACCGCGCCATCGACGCCACCGGGCGGGTGGTGACTCCCGGCTTCATCGACCTGCACTCGCACGGTGGGCTAGTGGTGCTGGCCGATCCGCGCCACGAGCCGAAGGTGCGGCAGGGCGTGACGACCGAGGTCATCGGGGTCGACGGCAACGGCTACGCCCCGTTCCACCGCCACCAGGACCTGCTCGACTTCGTGGACCTCAACGCCGGGCTGGACGGCCGCCCGGGAATCCCCTACGACTGGGACAGCGTCGCCTCCTACCTGGACCGATATGACCGCGGACAGGCCGTCAACGTGGCAGTAATGGTCGGAAACAGCGCGCTGCGCATCGGGGCCGTCGGTTGGGGGGACGCACCCGCCAGCGACCGCGCGCTGGCCAGCATGCGATCGATGCTGCGCGAGGCCATGGAAGAGGGCGCGTTCGGCATCAGCTCCGGCCTGGACTACCCGCCGGGCAGCTACGCGACCACCGATGAGCTGGCGGCCCTCACCAGCGAGGCGGCGCGGCTGGGCGGCTTCTACCACACCCACGTCCGCTACCCGCTCGGGGATCGCTTCCTTGACCCGTTCCGCGAGGCGCTCGAGATCGGTCGTCGCGGGGACGGCGGAGTGCACATCACGCACTTCTATCACCGCCAGACGTACCCCGGCACGCCCGAGCAGCTGCTGGGCCTGGTCGACGACGCGACGGCGGACGGCCGAGACGTGACCTTCGACACCTACCCTTACGAGTGGGCCTCCACGCGCCTCCTGATCCAGCTTCCCCAGTGGGTCCAGGCGGATGGACCGATGGCGCTCAAGGAGCGCCTGGCCGACCGCGGCATTCGCGACCGGCTGCGCGACGAGGTCCGCGCGCGCGGTGCGGCCTACGCCTCGGGCGAGGGCTGGGCCGATGTGCGCCTGGGCGCCTTCACCCGCCCCGAGAACATGCGCTGGGAGTCGCGCACGGTGGCCGAGGTCATGCGCGAGACCGGGTTCGATGCGGTGGACGTCATCTGCGACCTGCTCCTGTCCGAGAACCTGGGCGTGGCCCAGGTCACCAGCGGGCCGTGGCTCGACGGGCTGCGGCGCTTCCTGGCTCACCCGGGGGCCATGATCGGGACCGATTCCACCTTCCTGGGCGACAAGCCGGCCCCCCGCACCTACGGCGCCTACCCGCGCGTGCTCGGGCAGTTCGTGCGCGAGGAGGCGCTGCTGAGCCTGGAGGAGGCCGTGCGGCGCATGACCGGCGGGCCGGCCGCGCGCCTGGGACTCCGCGACCGGGGACTGCTGCGCGACGGCTACGCAGCGGACCTGGTCGTGCTGGACTCGGAGCGGGTGCGCACCCAGTGCAGCTACGACGACCCGTGCCGCTACCCCGAGGGCATCGAGCACGTGGTGGTCAACGGGACCCTGGTGGTCGACGGCGGACGGCACACGGGCTCCCTGCCCGGCCGCGCTCTGCGACGTGGCCGAGGCGCCTAAAGAGTCCCCGCCCGGCCACGGGACGCTAGGATGCTCGCATGGAGCGCTCCCGCGGCACGACGCGGACCCTGCCGCCCGCCACGCCGGCGCCCGATGCGCTGGTGGTCCACCCCGGCCGGCTGGCCCCGGGCCGCGCCCGCGCCCTTCCGGCCCGCCGCGAAGGTCCAGCCAAGCTGACCGGGGAGGCGAAGTACGCCGACGACCTGGTCTTCCCCGGCGCCTGGTACGGCGCCACGATCCGCTCCACCGAGCCGCATGCCCGCCTGCTGGGGATCGAGCTGGACGAGACCTTCGACTGGAGCCGCGTGGTGGTCGTGACCGCCGACGACATCCCCGGCGAAAACGTGGTGAGCCTGATCGACGACGACCAGCCGGTCCTGGTGCCTATCGGTGGCGAGATCCGCCACCAGGCCGAGCCGGTTGCCCTGGTCGCGGCCGCGGACCGCGCCACCGTCCGCGAGGCCCGACGCCACGTGCGGCTCCGTACCGATCCGCTGCCACCGGTCTTCGACCCGCTCCACAGCGACCGGGAGTTCGCCCACTACGTGGTCGAGCGCGGCGACGCCGCGGCCGCCATGGAGCGCGCCGAGCTGGTGATCGAGGGGACCTATCGCGTCGGCCACCAGGAGCAGCTCTATATCGAGAACCAGGCCATGATCGCCGTGCCGCGAGAGGACGGCGGCGTCACGGTCCATGGCTCGCTGCAGTGCCCGTACTACATCCACGCCGCCATGAAGCGCGCCCTCGGCCTCGGCGACGAGCTGGCGGTGGTGGTGCAGGCCGAGACCGGCGGCGGCTTCGGCGGCAAGGAGGAGTACCCCTCCATGATCGCCCTGCACGCCTCGCTGCTGGCGCTCAAATGCGGCAAGCCGGTGCGAATGATCTATGACCGCCACGAGGACATCAGCGCCACGACCAAGCGTCACCCCGGCGTGATCCGCTACCGCAGCGGCGTGACGCGCGCCGGCGAGCTGGTCGCGCAGGAGGTCGAGGTGGTGCTCGACGGCGGCGCCTACGCCACCCTCACCGCCGTGGTCCTCTCCCGCAGCACGCTGCACGCCGGCGGCCCCTACCGCTGCGACGACGTGCGCGTCGTGGGGCGTGCCATGGCCACCAACACGCCGCCCAACGGCGCCTTCCGTGGCTTCGGCGCCCCGCAGTCCGAGTTCGCGGCCGAGATGCAGGTCAACCGCATCGCGGAGGCGCTGGACATCTCCCCGCTCGAGCTGCGACGCCGCTGGGCGTACCAGGAGGGCGACGTGACGCCCACCGGCCAGGTCCTGCGCGAGAGCGTGGGCGCGCTGGACGTGCTGGACGCCGCAGCA
>DASUSP010000110.1:0-10200 GCA_036375035.1 Candidatus Limnocylindria bacterium | reverse complement strand
GGACGGCACCGCCGGCGTGGCCTTCGCGGTGTGGGCGCCCAACGCCCGCAGCGTGCGCGTGGTGGGGGACTTCGACCGCTGGGACGGCCGCCTCTTCCCGATGCGCAGCCTCGGGGCGTCCGGGGTGTGGGAGCTGTTCGTACCGGGCATTGGCCACGGGGAGCTGTACAAGTACGAGATCGTGGGCCGCGACGGGAAGCTGCGCCTCAAGGCGGACCCATTCGCCTTCGCGATGCAGGTGCGCCCCGAGACCGCCTCGCGCGTCTGGGACCTGGAGGCGGATCAGCAGCACTGGACCGATGAGGCCTGGATGGCGGAGCGCGCGCGGCGCGATCCATATCGGTCCCCCATGGCCATCTACGAGGTCCACCTCGGATCCTGGATGCGCAACCCCGACGGCTCGTGGCTCGGCTACCGGCTGGCGGGCGAGCGGCTGGCGGAGCACTGCCGCCGCTTCGGCTTCACCCACGTCGAGCTGCTGCCGGTGGCCGAGCACCCGTTCGACGGTTCGTGGGGCTACCAGGTCACCGGCTACTACGCGCCCACGGCCCGCTTCGGCTCGCCGGACGACTTCCGCGACATGGTCAACACGCTGCACCACGCCGGGATCGGGGTCATCGTGGACTGGGTGCCGGCCCACTTCCCGAACGACGACTTCGCCCTGCGCCAGTTCGACGGCACGCCGCTCTACGAGCACCCCGACCCGGAGCGCGGCGAACACCCCGACTGGGGCACGCTGATCTTCGACTTCGGCAGGCCGGAGGTGCGCAACTTCCTGGTCGCCAACGCCCTGTTCTGGCTGGACCGCTACCACGTCGACGGGCTGCGGGTCGACGCCGTGGCCTCGATGCTCTACCTGGACTACTCGCGCGAGGCCGGCGAGTGGACACCGAACCGCTACGGCGGCAACGAGAACCTGGAGGCGATCGCGTTCCTGCGCGAGATGAACGAGAAGGTCTACGCCGCGCACCCCGGGGCCATGACCATCGCCGAGGAGTCAACCGCCTTCCCGGGCGTCTCGCGTCCGACCTACCTGGGCGGGCTGGGCTTCGGCTTCAAGTGGGACATGGGCTGGATGCACGACACCCTGGCCTACTTCCGCGAGGACCCGGTGCATCGACGCTTCCACCATGACAAGCTCACCTTCCGCGGCCTGTACATGAACACCGAGCACTTCGTGCTGCCCCTCTCCCACGACGAGGTGGTGCACGGCAAGGGCTCGCTGCTGGGCAAGATGCCGGGCGACGAGTGGCAGCGCTTCGCCAACCTCCGCACGCTGCTGGCCCAGATGTACACCCAACCGGGCAAGAAGCTGCTCTTCATGGGCACCGAGCTGGCACCGATGCAGGAGTGGAACCACGACAGCCCCCTGCCGTGGGACTCCGCCGCGGACGGCCAGCGGGCGGCCTTCGGCCGGTACCTTGCCGACCTCGGCGCGCTGTACCGATCCACGCCGGCGCTGTGGGCGGGTGACCCCGACCCGGAGTCCTTCGCCTGGGTCGATGCCTCGGACGTCGAGGCATCGGTCTACTCCTACATCCGGCGTGACGGTGACGAGACCGTGGTGGTGGTGCTGAACATGACGCCGGTGCCGCGCCACGGCTACCGTCTGGGATTCCCGGCGGCGGGGCGCTGGGAGGAGGCGCTGAACAGCGACTCGGAGCACTACGGCGGCTCCAACCTGGGCAACCTGGGCGGCGTGGAGGCCGCCGAACCGGGCTGGCACGGTCAGCCGGCCTCGGCCGGGCTGACGCTGCCCCCGCTGGCCGCGCTGGTGCTGCGCCGCGCCTGACCCCCGGCGCCTGGGCGCGGCCCACGCGCGTCGGACGATGCGCGGCGGACGCGCGTTGTGCGCGCGGCGACCTCGGATCTTGCAGTACGCGCGCGGTGGGGCACGTTACACGGGCAATCGGGGACAGAAAGGCGTCTCCCGCGCACGACTTGGCGTACCGGCCGGCCTTCGGGGCCTGGCAATGCTCGCGGGCGAGCGCGTTGTACCAGTCGGAGCCCCTGGGGCCGCGTTATGCGCGTCAAGCGCTCTTTGGTGCGAGAGTTCGCGGCCGCTAGCCGTCCGGCTGGTCCCGGCGCAGCGCCGTGGCCAGGCGTGCCACGAACGGATCGCGCATCAGCTCCTCGATGGGGACCGGCAGCGGGATGGACCAGTTCGGGTGCTGGTCGATGGTCCCCGGCAGGTTCGGCCGCTGCGTGACCCGCAGGGCGTCATCCAGGGTTGCCATCACGATGGCGGACGGTGAGGCGGCCAGCGACCGGTGGACGGAGAGCACCACCTCGTCGAGATCGGCGTCGGGCCCCACCCCACCGGCGCGTGCCAGGCGCGAGCGGAGCACGGCCAGCCCGGCCTCATCCGGCCGCAGGCCGGCCCGGTGCTGAACCTCCAGGTCGGCGCCCAGCCACGTGCCGGCGATCGTGGGCAGGTCGTGGGTCCCAACGGCCGCCAGCGCCGCCCGCGGGTAGCTGGACGGGGGACGCCGCTCGAAGTAAGCCAGGCGGTAGGAGAGCACGCGGCGACGGCGCATCTCGCGTCGGACGCCTGGCGCCACCGTGCCGAGGTCCTCGCCGATCACCACCGCCCCGGCCCTGGCGCTCTCGATGGCGAGGATCTCGAGCATCTCGTCGGATGGGTAGCGGACATAGGCGCCCCGGATCGGGTCCTCGCCGAGCGGCAGCCACCACAGCCGGAAGAGGCCCATGAAGTGATCGATGCGCAGCCCGCCGGCGTGGCGCAGCGCGGCGCGCAGGGTCTGGATGAACGGCTCGTAGGCCGCGGCTCGGAGTCGGTGCGGGACGAAGGGCGGCAATCCCCAGTCCTGGCCGGCTGTGTTGAATCGGTCCGGCGGCGCGCCGGTGCTGGCGCCGAGCGCGAGGACGTCCTGCCATGCCCAGGCGTCCGCCCCGTCGCGGTCGACACCCACCGGCATGTCCTGCACCAGCGGGAGACGCTCACCGGCGCGGGCCAGCTGCCGGTCGATGAGCCACTGGATCCATTCGTGGAACGCGACCCTGTCGGCGTGCTCCTCGGCGAAGCGCTCCACGGCCGCTCCGCCCGGTCGGCGCAGCTCCTCGGGCCAGTGGCTCCATCCTGCCCCGTGTCGTTCGGCGATCACGGCGAAGGTGGCCCACTGCCGGAGGGCGGGGCCCTGCTCGGCGCGGAAGCTGCGCAGGCCATCCCGCGGCGGACCCGCGCCCCAGATCGCGCCCAGCGCGTCCATCTTTAGCGTGAAGACGGCGTCGCGGTCGATCCGAGCACCGCCATTCAACGCCCGGCCCGCCGCCGCCAGGCCGGCCAGGTCCACGGCGTCGGCTCCGGGCACCTGCTCGATCCGCAGGTACAGAGGATCGCGAAATCGTCGCGTGCTGGGGAAGTAGGGGCTGCGCTGCACCGGCACGACCGGGGTCGAGGCGTGCAGCGGATTCACCAGGAGCAGGCCGGCCCCCGATCCGGCTGACCAGTCCGCCAGCGAGCGGAGGTCCTCGAGGTCACCGATGCCCCAGCTCTCTCCCGAGCGCGTCGCGTACAGCTGGACCGACCAGCCCCAGCTGGGCCGGCCCGGTTCCGGGCAGCGACCGGGCCCCGTCAGCAGGCGCTGCTCCCGGTCGCCCACCCGGAGGCGGTGGTAGCCGAACGGAACGTCGCGGGGCAGCGATTCCACCCAGCCCAGCTCGGAACCGTCCTCGAGCATCACCTCGCCGGGCCGGTTCAGCCTGGCGCCGGGACGGGCCACCGTGACGGGCGCCAGCCCACCGGGATCCACAGGCTCGTCGCCGATCAGCGCGGCCAGGCGTGCCTGCACCTCGGCCGGCACGATCCGCTCCCTCCCGAACGCATCCAGGTAGCTCGGGACCACCCAGGTGGAGCTGCTCACGCGCCTGGTCCCAGGATCGCGACCGAGTCGGCCGGGAGGCGCAGCTCTCCACGCTCGAGCGCCACGTCCGACTCCGAGGCCAGCAGGAGTTCGCGCCCGCCGCCATCGAGCTGCACCGCGGTGGCTGCCAGGTTGCAGGCCACGCGAACCTCGCCGCGATCGACGACCAGCCAGCCCGCCGCCGCATCCAGGCTGCAGCGGACGGCCGCCATGTCCGGGTTCAGCAGGCCCGGCGTCGACTGGCGCAGGGCCAGCAGGGCGCGGTACCACTCCAGCATGTCGGCGTGCTCTCCCTGGGTCCGTTCCTCCCAGCGCAGCGTGGAGCGGGCGAACGTCGCCGGGTCCTGGGGGTCCGGCACTCGTCGCGGATCCCAGCCGAAGGACGCGAACTCCTCCCGCCGGCCGCGCCGAACCGCGTCGGCGAGATCGGGGTCGCGATGGTCGGTGAAGTACTGGAATGGCGTTGACGCGGCCCACTCCTCGCCCTGGAAGATGAGCGGGACGAAGGGAGCCGTCAGCACCAGGGCCGCGGCGACCCGGGCCCGGCCGATCCCGACCAGGTGGGCGATGCGCTCACCGGCGGCGCGATTGCCGACCTGGTCGTGGTTCTGGATGAACCCGATGAACCGGTCGGCCGGGACGCCGATCGGCTCGCGTCCGTGGCGTCGCTCCCGCTGCGCGGAGTAGCTGCCCCGATGGATCCAGCCGCTCTCCAGCGCCTCGGCCAGCTGGTCGAGCTCCCCGAAATCGGCGTAGTAGCCGTCCTGCTCTCCGGTGAGTACGGCATGCAGGGCGTGGTGGAAGTCGTCGTTCCAGACCGCGTCCAGGCCGTACCCGCCGGCATCAGTCGAGCGCACCAGGCGCGGATCGTTGCGATCGCTCTCCGCGGCGACGAGCAGCGGTCGTCCGACCTCCAGCTCCAATCGGTCCACGGCACCCGTGATCTCCTCCAGGATGTGGACGGCGGACATGTCGAACACGGCGTGCGTGGCGTCGAGACGCAGCCCGTCGAAGTGATAATCGCGCAGCCACATGAGCACGTTGTCGATCACGAAGTCCCGTACCTCGTGCGAGGCGCGGTCGTCGAAGTTGATCGCCTTTCCCCAGGGGGTCGTGTAGCGATCGGTGAAGTAGGGTCCGAATCGCTCCAGGTGGTTGCCCGCTGGGCCAAGATGGTTGTAGACGACGTCGCCGATGACGGCCAGGCCGACCCCGTGCGCCGCATCCACCAGGCGCTTCAGGCCCTCCGGACCGCCGTACGCGCGGTGCGGTGCGTAGAGGTCCACACCGTCGTAGCCCCAGCCGCGGTCGCCGCTGAACTCGGCCACGGGCATGAGCTCCAGGTGCGTGACACCGAGCGCCACCAGGTCGGGCAGGCGCTCGATCGCCGACTCGAAGGTCCCGCCGGGGGTGAAGGTCCCGACGTGCAGCTCGTAGATGGCCCCCGAGCCGAGGGGCGGCGCACGCCAGCCGGCATCGGTCCATGCGAATCGGTCGTGATCAACGCGCCGCGACGGTCCGTGAATGCCCTGTGGCTGCCAGGCTGAGCGCGGGTCGGGGAGCGGCTCGCCGCCGTCCAGGCTGAAGGCGTAGTCGACCCCCGTAGGCACGGCGCGGTCCAGCACCCACCAGCCGCCCGAGTCGCCCTGCATCGGGAGGCGCGCGCCATCGACCACCGCCTCGACCCGTTCTGCGGCCGGGGCCCACACCCGGAGCGGCTCCAAGGTCACGAGATGCGCTCCATCAGCGCGACCGGGAAGCGCTCCAGCCCGGGCTGGAGATCGAACACCGGCCCCGCCACCTCCTCGCCGGTCAGGACGTCGCGCCACGGCCCGGCGGGCAGGAGCAGACGCGTTTCCCGCCAGCCGCCATCCGCCGCCAATCGTCGGGTGAGGCGGGGCGCGACAGCGACCACGCCCTCGCCCCGCTGATATGCGACCACGTGCTCCGCCGCCGGACCCTCTGCGCGCAGCGGACGGTACGACGCCGTGCCGGCCAGGTCGGCGGGACGCCGAGCGCGAAGCGCCAGGCCCTGTCGGACCAGCCACAGCTTCGACCGGCCCTCGGCGTCATCGGGAGGCGGAGGGCCGTCGGCGCTCACCACGCGTCGTCGGAACTCGAAGTCCACCGGCCTGCGGTTGTCCGGGTCGACCAGCGACAGGTCCCACAGCTCGCTTCCCTGGTAGAGGTCCGGCACGCCCGGGGCGGTCAGCTTCCAGAGCAGCTGCGCCAGCGCGTTCGCGCGACCGGCCTCTGCGAGGGAGGCCACGAACGTCTCGATCTCGGCCCGAAAGCCGGCGTCGTCAAGGCAGCCGCGCACGAATCGATCCAGCGCGGCCTCGTAGGCCTCGTCCGGGGCGGTCCAGCTGGTCAGCTCCTTCGCCTCGCGCGCCGCCTTGCGCATGTAGCCGCCGGCGCGGTCGGCGTCGATCGGCCACGCGCCGACCACCGTCTGGTAGAAGAGGTACTCAGCCTTCCGGTCCGGGAGCCCCGACGCGCCACGCTGCGCGGAGGCGTGGCGTGACAGCTTCTCGACGGTTCGACCCCAGCCGGCAGGGTCCTCGGAGATGGCAGCCAGCCTGGCGCGCAGGTCCTCGCTGCGCTTGGTGTCGTGGGTCGAGGTGGACAGCATCGCCTCGGGATGGCGGCGCTGCCCGGCGAGCATGGCGGCGTGGAAGGCGCCCGGATCCACCGCGAAGCGACCCGGCTCGCCGCCGACCTCGTTGAGGGCCACGAAGCGCGGATAGCGGTAGAAGGCGGTGTCCTCCACACCCTTGGCCATGGCGGCCGGCGTCAGCTGCTGGAAGCGAGCCGCCAGCTCGGCGGCCGGCCTGCCGTCCTCCTCAAGCAGCAGGATCGAGGCGAGGAAGCCGAACAGGTCCGGGTCCAGGTCGGGGCGACGCTTCGCGGCCAGCTCGGTCGCGGCGCGAACGACACGCCGGTCCTCCTCGTCGACCGCTGCATCCGACGCGCGGACGTAGGTCCGGTACACGCCGAAGGCCGCCGCCACGTCGCGCAGCGCCTCGTGCAGCTCATGCCGGGTGAAGTCGCGGTAGCGCCTGTTCGCCTCGCAGATGGTCAGCCAAAGCTCGGTGAGGCGGTTGAGGTCGCTGCCCAGCGCGTCGGACAGGGCCTGGAGCCGGGCCGCGTACGCCACGGCCTCCCAGTCCGGGTCCGCATCGGTCCAGGACGCGTACAGCTCGGTGAGCGGTCCCTCGGCGGCCGCGTCCACCTGCAGGCGCGTCGCCAGGTTGGCGAAGCCGTAGCCCGTGGTGCCGTGGATCGGCCAGTCGCGCAGCTCCTCCTCCGGCCCAAGGATCTTCTCGGCCACGATCCAGGCGTCCGGGGCTGCCTCGCGCAGCCGGACGAAGTAGGCCAGCGGGTCTCTCAGCCCGTCCGGGTGGTCGATGCGCAGGCCCGAGATGTCCCCGGCAGCCACGCGATCCAGGATGAGCCGATGCGTCGCCTCGAACACCTCGGGCCGCTCGACACGCAGCCCGACCAGGCTGTCGATGTCGAAGAAGCGTCGGTAGCCGAGATCGCGGCTTCCCGCGCGCCAGAAGGCGAGCCGGTAATTCTGCTCCTCCAGCAGCCGGTCGAGCCGATCATGGTCGCGGCTGACCTCGGCGAGCGCAGTGTCCACGGCATCAGCCACTCGCGGATCGCCGACCAGCGCGGCCAGCCGCTCCCCCAGCACCGCAGCGTCGTCGTGGCGGCGCCGCGCCTCCTTCCTGTCACCGCTGGTCGACGGCGGAAGCGTTCCCATCGCGCGCCCGATGAAGGCGAGCTCGTCGGACCCGACCGCTTCGGCCGCGTCCGACAGCACCGATGCCAGTGATGACGGATCGAGCGGGAACCGCTGATCGCCGTATGCCACCGCCACCTCCGCGCCGTCGCGCGTCAGCGACAGGTCGCCGGCCTCCAGGACCCGGCCGTAGTGGTCGCCCAGCACCGGGAGGAGGATCACGTTCCGCAGCCGGCTCTCGGGTGGATCCCAGTCCACGTCGAAATGATCGGCGTAGGGTGACGCGGGTCCGTGCTCCAGCACGTCCCACCACCAGCGGTTGGCCGGGCTGATGGCCATGTGATTCGGGACCACATCGACCACCAGGCCCAGCGAGCGCGCCCGCACGGCATCGACCAGCCTGTCGAATCCCGCCTCCCCGCCGAGCTCGACATTCAGGCGGTCGTGGTCGACGATGTCGTAGCCATGCGTGCTGCCGGCTTCAGCCTGCAGGATGGGAGAGATGTACAGGTGGCTCACCCCCAGCTCTGCAAGGTATGGAACGACCGCGGCGGCGGCGTCGAAGCCGAAGCCGGGTTGCAGCTGCAGGCGGTAGGTGGCCCGGGGAATGGTCATGGCGGGAGCCATCGCACGCGGCATACCAGCCGCCCTCAGTCGCGCGGCAGGCGCAGCACCACCACCGAGCGAGGCGCGACCGCGTACGCCGACCCGCCCTCATGCTGCTGGCCGTCGCGCGTGGCCGGCGGGTCGGGTCGGCGAGTGTCGAGCACCAGCTCCCACGATGCGCGCCCTCCATTCGGCAGGCGGAACTCGACCCCCTCGTCGGCGGCGTTGAAGATCATCAGCAGCGTGTCGTCGGTGATCCGCTCGCCGCGCGGCCCGCGCTCCTCGATGGCGTCGCCGGCCATGCGGAGGCCAATGGTCAGCGCCTCCGGCTCCCGCCACTGCTCGTCGTTCATCTCCTGGCCGGTCGGCCCGTACCAGGTCAGGTCCTTGACCGTCGACCCGCGGATGCGACGCCCCTGGAAGAAGCGCCTGCGCCGCAGCACCGGGTGCGCCCGGAAGAACGCGATCAGGCCGCGGGTGAAGTCGAGCAGCTGTCGGGAGGCATCGGTCTGGGTCCAGTCGAACCAGCTGATCGGGTTGTCCTGGGCGTAGGCATTGTTGTTGCCCTGCTGGGTGCGCCCCATCTCGTCGCCGCCCAGCAGCATCGGCACGCCCTGGCTGAGGACCAGGGTGGCCAGGAAGTTGCGCTTCTGCTGCTGGCGCGCGGCGTTCACCGCCGGGTCGTCGGTCGGCCCCTCGACGCCGAAGTTCATCGACTCGTTGTTCGATTCGCCGTCCCGGTTGTCCTCCCCGTTGGCCTCGTTGTGCTTCTGTTCGTAGCTGACCAGGTCGTTGAGGGTGAAGCCGTCGTGGGCCGTGATGAAGTTGATGCTGGCGTGGGGTTGCCGCCCGCTCATGGCGTACAGGTCCGATGAGCCGGTCAGCCGGTAGGCCAGCTCCCCGGCTTGGCCGCCGATGCCCTTCCAGAAGCGACGGACCGTGTCGCGGTACTTGCCGTTCCACTCGGCCCAGCCCACCGGGAAGTTGCCGACCTGGTAGCCGCCGGGCCCGACGTCCCAGGGCTCCGCGATGAGCTTCGCCTGGCTGATGACCGGGTCCTGGTGGATGATGTCGAAGAAGCTGCCCAGCTTGTCGACGTCGTACATCTCCCGGGCGAGGGCCGAGGCCAGGTCGAAGCGGAACCCGTCGACGTGCATCTCGGTGATCCAGTAGCGCAGGCTGTCCATGATCAGCTGCAGCGAGCGGGGATGCACCCCGTTCAGCGTGTTCCCCGTCCCGGTGTAGTCGACGTAGAAGCGCGGGTCCTCCGGGCTGAGCCGGTAGTAGGCCGCGTTGTCGATGCCGCGGAAGCTGAGGGTGGGACCCAGGTGATTGCCCTCACCGGTGTGGTTGTAGACCACGTCCAGGATCACCTCCATGCCGGCGTCATGGAGGCGCTTGACCATGGTCTTGAACTCGCTCACCGGCTCCCCGGTGGCGGAGTAGCGGCTGTCAGGCGCGAAGAAGCCGATGGTGTTGTAGCCCCAGTAGTTGCTCAGCCCCATCTCCACCAGCCGCCGGTCGTTGACGTGGTGGTGAACGGGGAGCAGCTCGACGGCGCTTACGCCCAGCTCCTGCAGGTAATCGATGGCGGCGAACGAGCCCAGGCCGGCGTAGGTGCCCCGCAGCTCGGGCGGGACGTCGGGGTGCTGCTGGGTGAAGCCCTTGACGTGGACCTCGTAGATGAGCGTCTGCTCCCAGGGGATCCGCAGCTGGTGGTCGCCGCCCCACACGAAGGCCTGGTTGACCACCACGCTCTTCGGCACGTGGGCGGCCGAGTCGTGGTCGTCCGGCTGTGTGTCCTCGTCGGCGCCCACGCGGTACCCGAACAGCCGGTCGCTCCAGTCGATGCCGCCGTCGATGCGCTTGGCGTACGGGTCGATCAGCAGCTTGTTGGGGTTGAACCGATGCCCGTGCTGCGGCTGGTAGGGGCCGTGCACCCGGTAGCCGTAGCGCTGGCCGGGC
>DASUSP010000109.1:0-3304 GCA_036375035.1 Candidatus Limnocylindria bacterium | reverse complement strand
AGAACGGCTGCGTCAGGAAGCGCTGCATCCGCCGCGCCCGGGCGACAGCCAGCTTGTCCTCGTCGGAGAGCTCTTCGACGCCCAGGATCGCGATGATGTCCTGCAGGTCCTTGTAGCGCTGCAGCGTGCGCTGCACCTCGCGGGCGACCGCGAAATGCTCGTCGCCCACGACGCGCGGGTCGAGCACGGTCGAGGTGGACGTCAGCGGGTCCACCGCAGGGTAGATCCCGATTTCCACGATCGAGCGCTCAAGGCGGATCGTGGAATCCAGGTGGCCGAAGGTGGTCGCCGGGGCGGGATCGGTGTAGTCGTCGGCCGGCACGAAGATGGCCTGCAGCGACGTGATGGAGCCCTTCTTGGTCGAGGTGATGCGCTCCTGCAGGTCGCCCATCTCGGTGGCCAGCGTGGGCTGGTAGCCCACCGCCGAGGGCATGCGCCCCAGCAGGGCCGATACCTCCGAGCCCGCCTGGGTGAAGCGGAAGATGTTGTCGATGAAGAGCAGGATGTCGCGGCCCTCGACGTCGCGGAAGTACTCCGCCATGGTCAGGCCGGTGAGTCCCACCCGCTGGCGCGCTCCCGGCGGCTCGTTCATCTGGCCGAAGACCATCACGGTCTTGTCGATGACGCCCGACTCGGTCATCTCACCGATGAGGTCGTTGCCCTCGCGCGAGCGCTCGCCCACGCCGGCGAACACCGAGTAGCCGCCGTGCTCCTGGGCGATGTTGCGGATCAGCTCCTGGATGATGACCGTCTTGCCCACGCCGGCGCCGCCGAACACGCCGACCTTGCCGCCCCGCTTGAACGGCGCGATCAGGTCGATGACCTTGATGCCGGTCTCGAAGACCTGCGACTCGGTCTCCATCTGGTCGAAAGCCGGGGCGTCGCGGTGGATGGGGAGCATCTCCTTCGACTTCACAGCGCCCTTGCCGTCGATCGGGTGACCCAGCACGTCGAAGACGCGACCGAGGGTGACCTCGCCCACCGGGACGGTGATCGGTGCCCCGGTGTCGACCACGTCGAGGCCGCGCGACAGGCCGTCGGTGGTGGACATGGCCACGGTGCGTACCCAGTTGTTGCCCAGGTGCTGCTGCACCTCGACCACCAGCGTGTCGGCGGCGGATGCGCCGTCGCCGGCGCCGGCGGCGTCAGCGGCCGCGGCGGTCGAACGCCGCGCCTCCGTGGGGCGCTTGATCTCGAGCGCGTTGTAGATGTCGGGCAGCTTGCCCGGCGGGAACTCGACGTCGATCACGGGACCCGTGATCTGGATCACCTTTCCGGTGGCCATCGGTCTGTGCTTTCCTCCTAGCCGCCCAGGGCTTCAGCCCCGGAGGCGATCTCGATCATCTCGCGGGTGATGGTTGCCTGCCTGGTCTTGTTGTAGACGAGCGTCAGATCACCGATCAGCTCGTTGGCGTTGTCCGTCGCATTGCGCATGGCGATCATGCGTGCCGACTGCTCCGATGCATTGGCCTCCAGCACGGCCCGATACAGGTCGATGGCCACGTAATGCGGCAGCAGCCGGTTCAGCACCGCATCGGGCGAGGGCTCGAACAGGTACTCGTCGTTGCGCTCCGCCTCCTCGTCCGGCTGGTCCTCCGGCCGGCGCACCGGCAGGATGGTCAGCACGGCGGGCGCCTGCGACAGGGTGGAGATGAAGGCCGGGTAGACCACGCTGATCTCGTCGTAGGTCTCGGCCAGGAAGTCCTCGACCACCAGCCGCGCCACCGGCGTCACGTCGGCGAAGCTCGGCCGGTCGCCGAAGCGCTGGAAGTGCGCCGCGATCGGCACTCCGGCACGCCGCAGCTGGTCGCGGCCCTTGCGCCCGATGGTGACGGCGGTGACGTCCACCGGCTCGCCGGACCCCTCGGCCGGCGGGTGCTCCGCGATGTAGCGCAGCGCGGCGCGAACCGTGTTCGAGTCGAGCGCCCCGGCCAGGCCGCGGTCCGAGGTCATGACGATCAGCCCGATGCGCCGGATCGGCCGGCGCGCCAGCAGCGGATCGACCTCCTCGCCGACCGCCGAGGTCACCCGTGACAGGGCGGCGTGCAGCTCCTCGGCATAGGGACGCGCGGCCAGGATGGCGTCCTGCGCGCGCTTCATGCGCGACGCCGACATCATCTCCATCGCCCGGGTGATCTGGGCGATGTTCCGGACCGAACCGATCCGGCCGCGAATCTCCTTCAGGCTCGGCATGGCCTAGCCCTTCTCCTCCGCGTCGGGCTCGTCCGCTGCCGCCTCGGCGGCAGGTTCCTCCGTCGCTGCCTCCGCATCGGCCTCGGCGGACTCATCGGCCTCGGCGGACTCATCGGCCTCTTCGGCCTCCTCCGCCTTGCCGAAGCCGGACTGACGACGGAACTCCTTGACGGCCCTGCCCAGCTGGTCGGTCAGCTCGTCGTCCAGGGCCTTCTTCTCCGCGATGGCGGGCAGCAGGTCCCCGTGGGTGGACTCCAGGAAGCGGTAGAAGCCGCTCTCGAACTCCCCGATGCGGCCCGACTCGACGTCGTCCAGGTAGCCGTTGGTGGCGACCCACAGGATGGCCACCTGCTTCTCGACCGACACCGGCGCGAACTGCGGCTGGCGCAGGGCGTAGGTCAGCTTCTCGCCACGGGTCAGCTGGTCGCGGGTGGCCTTGTCCAGGTCGGAGGCGAACTGCGCGAAGGCCGCCAGCTCGCGGTACTGGGCCAGGTCCAGGCGCAGCTTGCCGGCCACCTGGCGCATGGCCTTGATCTGGGCGTTGCCGCCCACCCGGCTGACGCTGATGCCGGCGTTCACCGCGGGCCGCTGCCCCTGGTTGAACAGGTCGCCCTGCAGGAAGATCTGGCCGTCGGTGATGCTGATCACGTTGGTCGGGATGTACGCCGAAACGTCGCCGGCCTGGGTCTCGATGATCGGCAGCGCGGTCAGCGAGCCGCCGCCGGCCTCCTTCCCGAGGCGCGCGGCGCGCTCGAGCAGGCGCGAGTGGGCGTAGAAGATGTCGCCCGGGTACGCCTCGCGGCCCGGGGGGCGCCGCATGAGCAGGGACACCTGGCGGTAGGCCCAGGCGTGCTTCGACAGGTCGTCGTAGACGCACAGCGCGTCGCGGCCGGTGTCCAGGAACTCCTCGCCCATTGCCACGCCGGCGTACGGCGCCAGGAACTGCAGCGGAGCGGGGTCCGAGGCCGACGCGGCGACCACGATGGTGTGCTCCATCGCGCCGTGCTCCTCCAGCTGGGCCACCACCTGCGCCACGGTCGACTGCTTCTGCCCGATGGCGACGTAGATGCAGACCAGGTCCTGGCCCTTCTGGTTGATGATCGTGTCGATG
>DASUSP010000108.1:0-5334 GCA_036375035.1 Candidatus Limnocylindria bacterium | reverse complement strand
GCGCACCTTCTACCGATGGAACCCGGACACCACCCTGATGCGCACGACCGCGGACGAGAACCGCCGCATCGGGGAGATGCTGGCGGCCGCGGCCAACGCGGCCACCGGGCCGGTGGCCATCGTGCTGCCGCTGCGCGGCCTCTCCATGCTCGACGCCGAGGGGCGCGAGTTCTGGGACCCCGCCGCGGATCGAGCCTGCTTCCGCGCGATCCGGGCCACCGCCCGGGCCGACGTGCCGGTCATCGAGATCGATGTCCACATCAACGACCCTGCCTTCGCGGACCGGGCGGTGCAGGAGCTGCTACGGATGCTCCCTGATCAGACCTCGATGGGAACCGGATAGACCTCGGTCGCTGGGTGGCCTGCGCGCTCGTGGATGCGCTTGACCGCTTCGGCGCTCGGAGCCTCGGAGATGCACCACACCATCCCCGACTCCGGATCTCCCCACGCTCGCTGGAAGTCGACATCTTCTTCCCCCTGGATGTCGAGATCCGCCTGGTGCGCCGCCTTCAGCGCCTCCGGCGTCACGCCGTGCATGCCGTGATGGACGTCCATGAACTTTGGCATCGGACAATTCCCCAGCTGCGACTCGCCTGCAACGCACCGACGAAAGTCAGAGGCTGTTGTACTGCGCATCCGCCGCGGGCACAAGAGCCAGGACCGAACTCGACGTCCGCCCGATTAGCGCCCCTTGCGCTCTCCGGGCAGGCTGGTCCAGCGGGCGGGCCGATTGCCGATCGACGACCGGGCCCCACCGCCATGACGCGGACGCTGGCGCCGCGGGCCGCCGGAGCGCGGCTGGCTGAACGACCCGGCGTGGGCGGCCTGCCGGCGCGGCGCGTGACGACCTCCCCCACCGCGAGGGGCTCCCCCGCCGGAGCGAAGACGGATCGGCTCGGCGCGGATTGATCGGTCCGGCTCGAAGCCGGCCACCACCGCGGTGGGAATCGGTGTACCCAGCAGCCGCTCGATGTCGCGAAGCAGCGGTCCCTCGTCCACGCACACCAGCGAGATGGCGTCGCCCTCCATTCCCGCGCGGCCGGTACGGCCGATGCGGTGGACGTAGTCGGCGGGCACCATCGGCAGCTCGTAGTTGACGACGTGAGGAAGCTCCTCGATGTCCAGGCCGCGGGCCGCGACCTCGGTGGCGATCAGCAGCGTCACGCGGCCGGCCTTGAAGTCGTTCAGGGCACGCACGCGCTGCGGCTGCGACTTGTTGCCGTGGATAGCGGCCGTGGCGATCCCATCGGCCCACAGCTGCTCGGCCAGCTTGTTGGCCCCGTGCTTGGTACGGGTGAAGACCAGCGCCTGGTCGACGGCCCGGGTGCGAACCAGGTGCGAGAGGAGCTCTCGCTTGCGGCCGCGGTCCACCGGGTGGATGACCTGGCGCACCAGGTCGATCGGTGCATTGGCCGGGCTGACCTGGACCGATGCCGGCCGATCCAGCAGCCCCTCGGCCAGGCCACGGATCTCCTTCGAGAAGGTGGCGCTGAACAGCAGGTTCTGGCGACGGTCGGGCAGCAGCGCCAGGATCGAGCGGATATCACGGATGAAGCCCATGTCGAGCATGCGGTCCGCCTCGTCCAGGACGAGGATCTCCACCTCACGCAGGTCGATGGTCCCCTGTCGGGCGTGGTCCAGCAGGCGGCCGGGCGTGGCCACCACGATCTCCACGCCGCGGCGCAGCGCAGCCGCCTGGGCGGGGAAGCCCACGCCGCCGTAGATGGCGGTCGAGCGGCGACGGCCCGCGCCGTAGACGCGGACGCTCTCCTCGACCTGGATCGCCAGCTCCCGGGTGGGAGCCAGGACCAGGGCGCGGATGCGCTGGCGGCCCGCGGAACCGCCACGCGGCTCGGAGGCGGCCAAACGCTGCAGCATGGGCAGCACGAAGGCCGCGGTCTTGCCGGTACCGGTCTGGGCGCCGGCCATCAGGTCACGACCGGCCAACACCAGGGGGATCGCCTGGCGCTGCACGGGAGTGGGATCGGTGTAGCCCTGTGCCGAGACGGCGCGGAGCAGTTCGGGCGCAAGCCCGAGCGCAGAGAATGACATTGAGGGAAAAGCTCCTGACGAGGCCCTCCCGCAGGATGCGGGGCCCGGTCAGGGCGGGGGTGAATCGGGATCGGGGCGGGCATGAAACCCGCGGCGCGGACCGGAGCGCCAATCGAACACGTTTTCGAAATGCTAGCACATCGGCGCAGGATGGGGCGATTCGTGCTTGGGTAGGGGCTATCGGCCCGGCATTCGGGGATTGGGAGTACCCTTGAGTCCCCTGAGCGAAAGGCGCCGATGACTCCCTCTTGTATCCATGGCTTCCTGGCGGACCAGTGTGCCGCCTGCCGGAACTGCTCTCACGGCCTGCCCGCGGCCCGATGTGGCCGTTGCGTGTCCGCCACCGCGGCCGCCGCGCTGCGCCGCAGGGTGGCCACGGACGCCTCCCGCCCGGCGCAGGAGCACCGAGGCTTCGAGATCCTTTACGTCCCCGAGGTGAGCGGCTGGCAGTTCCGAGCCCCTGACGAAACGCTCTCCCCGGACTCGTACCGTTCCGCGTTCCTGGCTCGCAAGGCGATCGATGCGATCGCTGAGGCCACCGCCACCGCCACGACCAGGGCAGCGTCCGCCAAGAAGACCTCGTGACCGTGGGGTTTGCCGGGCGCAGCGAGACGCAGGCCACGCAGCCCGGGTCGCCCATGGCCGTGGCGCTGGGCGCATCGAGCGTCGTCGAGGCGCCGGCCGTGCTTCCGTCGACGCGTCGCGTCGTGCAGCTGCCGGTCTACGTCCGCACCGAGACGCCCTGGACGGGAACGCAGGCCCGGCGATCGGGGCCGATCCCCAACAAGCCGCTCTACACCCTCGACGGCCAGCCGATCTACCCCGAGCTCCTGGTCGTGCGGCTCCTGGAGCGTGCCGGCTGGGGAGCGGCGTGGCGCAAGACATGGAACGGCGTCGCCTACTGGCGCGACGTCAACGAGACCGTCGAACCCGGCGCGATGGCGCTGAGCATCGTCCAGCAGGTCTGTCGCCAGGCCGGCTACGACGGTGCCTGGGACATCGTGGCCTGGCGCGACCGCGAGCTGCGCCTCCTGTCCTCGCGCGCCGCCGGCGGGCAGCGGGTCAGCGCCTACATGGCCGACTGGCTGGACACCGCCCTGCGCATGGGGCTTCCCCTCGGCTGCTTCGCCGTCGTCGAGCACCAAGCTCCCCGCACTCGGCCCGCCCGCAGGCGCTGAGGCCCGTCTCCAGACTGAACCCGATCGGCTCGCGGACGGTAGTGGTCGATGCATGTCACCACGACGAGCGACCGTCCCGCTGTTCCTGGCGCTGCTGCTGAGCGCCTGCGCTGCCTCCATCCCGGCTTCCCCCACCGCGTCCGCTGATCCATCCATGCCCTCGGCCGAACCGACCGCCGACTCCACGGCCGAGCCGACGCCCGTGCCCAGTGGCCAGGTGGCGGAGCTCGAGCGCGGAGGACCGCTCCCCTCGGGCCGATACACGCGCTCCGCTTTCACGCCGACAATCATCTTCGAGGTGAAGGGCGGCGAGTGGTACGGGCAGCAGCTGCTATCCGGATTCTTCGACGTGCAGCAGGACGTGGGCAGCCCGGACGTGATCGCGGTGCAGTTCGCGCGCCCCAGCTCCGTGTTCGGCGAGGGCGGCGGCAGTACCACCGTGGCCACGGCAGCGGAAGCGGCGGGCGTGCTGCGCGGGCATCCCGGCATCACGGTCCTGGACGAGAGCGAGGCGCTGATCGGCGGGCACACCGGTGTGGCGCTGGAGGTGGAGCACGCCGGCGCAAGCTTGGCCGCCGTCAGCCTTCTGATGGTGCCGCCCGGCCCATTGGGGATCGCCCCCGACCGACGGCTGTGGGTCGCCTTCCTGGACACCGACGACGGGCTGCTGGCCGTGATGGTCGGCGGCTCAGTGGCAAAGTGGGACGATGCCCTGGCCGCGGCTGAGCCGGTGCTGGAGTCGGTGACGATCGGCGGCTGATGGCGTAAGGTCAGGGCATGGCACCACGCAAGCGCCCGACCGATACGCCCGAGCCGCTCCCCCACGACCCGTCGGCCGGGCAGGTCGTCGCCGGCATCCTGGCCGGCGTCGAGCACCTGGTTGCCAACCGGCCGCGCCCGGTGGCCGAGATCTCCGAGCAGCATCGCGACGCGTGGAACGCCGCGGACGGGCTGACGGTCGAGGGGCTGGACGAGGAGATCGACCGCCCGGAGCCGCCCGACCGATCGGGCGCCCGCATCTGATACGGCCGATGCCCCGCAAGGCCGCCGACCAGGCGCCCGATCCCAACGCGCTGACGCGGAAGGAGGCCGGCGACTACCGCACTGCCGACGAGCGCTTCGAGGTCCGGACCTCGGGCGTGGGCTGGATGCTGCTCGACACCGTGGAGAGCGACGAGCTCGGGCAGCCGCTGACCCGCGGCCCCTACGCCACCCTGGACGCGGTGCGGGATGCCCTCCCGGAGGCTCGGCGCGCGACGATCAAGCCGGTGAAGCGCCGGCGCTAGCCGCCCACCTTCGCCTCGGGCGGGATCGGCTCGGGAAAGCGCTCCACCAGCCGGAAGCGCTGGCAGACGACCAGGGTGTCATCGGTCAGCGACCAGTCCGGGTCGCCCATGCGTTCGCGGAGCTCGTCCAGGTAGCCGGTCCAGAAGCGCTCGTGCGCCGCACGCCAGTCGGCCGCGTCGGCGAAGCCCTCGCCCTCGTCACGGGCGAACTGGTCATGCACCTCCGCCATGGGCAGCACCCGGCACTCGGTGGTCTCGATCACGCCCACGAACCGCCCGTCGGCATCGATCACCGCCTCGCGCGTCCCAGGCGTCGGAAACGGGTCACCGTCCAGCTCGTACTCGACCGCCAGACCGGCGGTCGCGGTCTTGGTGCCGGCCAGCACCAGGTCCACCAGCTCGCGACGCAGCTGGCTGCCCGGGTGGGCGAAGCCACAGACCACCATGCCGCGGAAGCTCCTCGGATCCTGCATGCCGCGTAGCGTACCGGCCCCGGACCGATGAGTCCCGGCCACGCCATCGGTCCAACCCAAGGAGGGCACGGGAAGGAGACGGCGCTGTCGCGACACGTGGTCATCCTGGACGCTGCCGGGCTGGAGCGAGCCGACCTCGAGACGGTCGACGCGCTGGCCAGGCTGGGCCTGGTGGTGCGGCGCTGCGGGTCGGTGCTGCGGATCGAGAACGCGCCCGACGACCTGGCCGAGCTGCTCCGGCTGGCCGGGCTCGTGCGGGCGCTAGGCGTCCAGCCGGGGCGGCAGCCCGAACATCGGGAAGAAGCGGGCGGTGTCCAGGAAGAAGGTGATGCCGCTGATCCGGTC
>DASUSP010000107.1:0-11438 GCA_036375035.1 Candidatus Limnocylindria bacterium | reverse complement strand
CTTGGCCACGTATCGGGTGAAGCCGTTCGCGCGCCAGGCGTGCAGCCAGCTGGCCACCGGGTTGCGCACCGCCGGGCTGATCCGCACCCGGACGTCCTCGGACACGACCGAGGTCAGCAGCCGCCGCCGCTCCAGGTAGGGGACATCTTCCAGGCTCTGCCCGTCCAGCTCCACCAGGTCGATGGCCACGAAAGCCCGGCGCGGCTCCATCTCCATCGGGTCTGGCACCTCGTCGGTGAGCCCCTCCTCAGCGATCGCGTCGGCCAGGTGCCGCGCCGCGCTGCCCTCGCCCAGGAACGGCATGCTGGTCCACACCCCGTCGACCAGGGCGTCGTCGGCGTCGATGGCCGCGGCCAGCACCTCCGCCGCCTCGTCAAACTCGCCGCCGGCCGGGTTGCCCTCGCGATCGGTGAGGGTCACCGCCCCGTCGCGCACGCACGCCATCAGCCGCTCGCCGAGCCAGCACGGCTCGAAGAGCCACTCGACGCTGGTGATCACCACGTCGGACGGCGTGGTCAGCTGGGGCAGGACTGCGTGATCCTGGTTCATCTCCAAACCTACGTTACCCGCTGGCGCGTGGGATCGTTCATGCATTGGCCGATCTATCGGCTCAGTCGTGGCCGGAGGGCCTCGGCGGGCCACGATCCTGACGGTCTATCGGTCCACCGGGAGCGTGAGAGGTGCCCCGGGGCACGCCTCGTGCGCACACCAGACCGATGTATCGGTGAATTCGTGCCCCATGCAGGCTTCCTGCGGCCTTCGACCGATAGATCGGCACGTCGGCCTGGTCGCTCGGTCGCCTTCGATGCAAAACCAAATCGCGCCGGAGGGGAGTCCCGCGCTGGGTTTGTTCGGCCCAGGAAGGCTCCGCGGCGCAATCCGGGCGACCTATCGAACAGGGCGCGGGGTGCCCTATGCCGGGCCGTACAGCTCCAGCTGCCCCTCCTCGACCTCGGCGCCGACCTCTTCCCGGATCTGCTCCCAGGCGTCCAGGTCCCACTCGCCGACGAAGGTGATGGCGGTGCCTGTCTTGCCGGCGCGTGCCGTGCGGCCCACGCGGTGGACGTAGGTGTCGGCGTCCTCGGGGATGTCGTAGCTCAGGACGAAGGGCAGGTCGGTGATGTCCAGGCCCCGGCTGGCCACGTTGGTGGCCACCAGGAACCGGATCTTGCCGGACTTGAAGTCGGCCAGCGTCCGGGTCCGATCCCGCTGGCTCATGCCTCCGTGCAGCGCCGCAACGTTCTGGCCGCGGCGCTTCAGGGTCAGCGCCAGCCGATCCACGCCGATCTGCGTGTGCCGGAAGACCAGCAGGCGGTCGATCTTGAACTGCTCGGTCAGCTCCAGCAGGGCGCGGACCTTGTCCTGCTCCGCCACGAAGTACACGATCTGGCGCACGGTCTCGACCGTCCGCATCTCGGGCTTCACGACGATGTGCTCCGCGTCGCGGTCCATGAAGCGATCGCAGATGCGCAGGATGGCGTACGGCATGGTCGCGCTGAAGAGGGCCGTCTGCCGGTTGCGCGGACAGCGGGACAGGATCGTCTCCACGTCGACGATGAAGCCCATGTCCAGCATGCGGTCGGCCTCGTCCAGGATCACGGTGTGCACACGCTCCAGCCGCAGCTCCCCGCGGCGGATGAGGTCCAGCACGCGGCCCGGCGTCCCGACCACCACCGGCACACCGCGCTTCAGCGCCGTGATCTGGCGGTCCATGCTGGAGCCGCCGTAGATGGCCACCGCGTCGACGCCGCGGAAGGCCCCGAGGCGTCGGATCTCCTCGGTCACCTGGACGCACAGCTCGCGGGTCGGGGTCAGCACCAGGGCCTGCACGTAGCGGGCGCCAGGGTCGATCTTCTCGATGATGGGGATGCCGAAGGCGGCAGTCTTGCCGGTCCCGGTCTGCGCCTGCCCGATCAGGTCCTTCCCCTCGCGCAGGGGCCCGATGGCGCGCGCCTGGACCTCGGTCGGGTGCTCGAAGCCCATCTTCTCGATGGCCCGCGCGATGGTGGGCGGCAGCTCGATCTCGCCGAAGCGATAGCTCTTCTGGGCGGCCAGCACGGCCGCCAGCAGCGGCGAATCGGCCTCGTCGGCCGGCTGGGGCTTGGCGTCCTGGTCGGTGGGGGCGGGCGCACGCCTGGTGCTGCCGCGCGTGGTTCTTGGGGTCCGGCGACGCGCCGGACGCTGATCAGTCTCTGGCAAACAACGCTCCGTTCTCTCGGGCGGATCGTAGCACGGCAGGCTCCCCTTGACAGCCTAGTGATACTCAGTCTCAGGTCTAACGAACGGAGTGAGCCGATGCAGCTGACGGCAGTCCTAGTCTCGATCGGTGCCCTCGTCTCCGCCCTGGCCGGCGGGATGCTGGCCATGCGGGCCGCGGCGGCCGTCGGCTACGTGATCGCGGTGGGCGCCGGCATCCGCATCGGTGCCGCCTTCTTCGACCTCATGCCGGAGTCCGTCGAGCAGCTCGGCTCCCTGGATGCGGCCATGTTCTTCACCGCCATCGGCTTCCTGGCGTTCTACGCGGTGGAGAAGGTGACGTCCCTGCACGTCGGCCACGAGGCGGCGACCGAGCTCGAGCATGGCGAGGCGGCCCACCGCCATATCGGGGTCATCGGCGCCACCGGCATGAGCCTGCACTCCTTCCTCGACGGCGTGGCGCTGGCGGCGGGCCTGGTGATCGGCGGCGGGCTGGGCCTGGTGATCGCGGTGGTGGTCATCGTCCACCGCTTCAGCGACGGAATCGGGATCGTGAGCTTCATGCTGGCCAGCCGGACACCGGTTCGCGAAACGTACTGGTGGGTTGCGATCGTGGCGGTGGCCCCGGTGGTGGGCGTCTTCCTGGGGATCCTGGTGCCGATCCCGGACGAGGTGCTTGGCGGGATGCTGGCCGTCTTCGCCGGCTTCTTCCTGTACATCGGTGCCGCCGAGCTCCTGCCGGAGGCCCATCGCGCCGCGCGCTCGAGCTGGCTGGTGGTGGCCACCCTGGCCGGCGTGGGGGCGATCTACGCCTTCTCGGTGTGGGCCGGCGCGGTGGGGGCGCACTGATGTCCACCACGCCGGTCGCCGAACGGCTGCGCGCCGCCGGCGAGCGGGTCACGGCCCAACGCCTGGCCGTGGCCGAGACGCTGGCAATCTCGCGACGACCGCAATCGGCCGAGGAGCTGTGGCGGCGACTGCGCGCGCGGCACGCCGGTATCGGCAGGGCGACGGTGTTCCGCACCCTGGAGGCGCTGGTCGCAGCCGGGGTGGCGCGGCGCTTCGAACCCGAGGGCCACGCATCCACCTACGTGGCCTGCCGGGCGGGGCATCATCACCACCTCGTTTGCACCGGCTGCGGCGACGTGGCGGAGGTGGACGAGGCCCTGATTCGGCCGCTGGTGTACGGGATGCAGGCCGCCACCGGGTTCGAGATCGACGACGCCCGCGTCGACTTCTACGGCCGCTGCGCCAGCTGCGCGGCGAAGGACGCGGCCGGAGCCTAGCGGCGCGCCGCGGCCTGGGCGGCCGCCACCCCGTCGGACCCGTTGCCGCCGGAGGCCATGGACGCGCGGCCTGCCTGGGCCGGGTACCCCTCGGGGTGCGCCTGCCGCCAGGCCCAGGCGTCGGCCAGCATCTCTTCCAGCTTGCTGTGCTGTGGCTGCCAGCCCAGCTCGCGTCGCGCGCGCCGCGAGGAGGCGACCAGCACCGGCGGGTCGCCCATGCGGCGCTTCAGGACCCGGGCCGGGATCGCGCGTCCGGTGACCTTGCGGGCGGCCTCGACCACCTCGCGGACGCTGAAGCCGGCGGCCGATCCGAGGTTGTAGACCTCCAGCGACGGGTCCGAGTCAGCGGTCGCCTCCAGCGCCAGCAGGTGCGCGGCACCGAGATCGCGGACGTGGACGAAGTCGCGGATGCAGGTCCCGTCGGGGGTCGGGTAGTCCTGCCCGAAGATCTGGACGTGGGTCGACTCGCCGGCGGCAACGCGCAGGACCAGGGGGATGAGGTGCGTCTCCGGCTCGTGGTCCTCGCCGTTGCGCTCGGTGGAGCCGGCGACGTTGAAGTAGCGCAGGCTGATGGCGCGGAATCCGTGGGCCGCCGCGAACCAGCGCATCGCCCCCTCGAAGGCGAGCTTGGTGGCGCCGTACGGGTTGATCGGCTCCGTGCGATCGGCCTCGGCGATCGGCACGCGCCGCGGCTCCCCGTAGACCGCCGCGGACGAGGAGTAGACCAGCCGGTTCACGCCGGCACGCCGCATCGCCTCAAGGATGGCCACGCCGCCCGAGACGTTGTGGCGGTAGTACAGGCCCGGGTCGGACATGCTCTCGCCGACCAGCGACTTCGCGGCACAGTGCAGCACCGCCTCGATGCGCAGCTCGCGCAGGAGCGACTCCAGCCGCGCCTGGTCCTGGATCGTGCCGCGCACCAGCGTCGCCTCTTCGACGACGGACGCCGCGTGGCCGGTGGACAGGTCGTCGTAGACCGTCACCTCGTGGCCCGCCTCGACGAAGGTCTCCACGCTCGTCGAGCCCACGTAGCCGGCACCGCCGACGACCAGGATCCTCAATCCCTCCTCCTCCGTTCCTCAGCCGGCCCGCGAGCCGACCGTCCGCCCCGTACTCCGCGCTCCGGGGTTATCCCGGCCCTCGTCCCCCAGCGCGGCCACCGCCTGGGCCAGCTCGGCGGTGAGCTCCGCCGAGACCCGCGTGGCGCCGGCAGCCATGGCCGCCCTGACGTCCTGGATCCTCCTGAAGCGACCCGCCGCCTTGACCTGGACCCGCGGCCCCACGCTGTCGCGCAGGACCGCCGTCTGCTGCACGGTGCGCCGCGCCGTCACCTCCCCCGCCGAGGTGACCACGTAGTCCGCGCCGGCGCGCTCGGCGAGCCGGCAGGCCTTGCGCAGCAGCTCGTCGGGGACCGGCTCGGCTTCCACGATCACCCCGGCCACGGCCAGCGCCGAGTGAGCCATGTCGACCACGGCCAGCATGTCGTTGTAGACGATCTCGTCGTCGCCGGAGAGGAGCGCGCCGGCGTTCAGGACGAAGTCGATCTGGTTGGCGCCCTGCTCCAGGGCCTTGCTGGCCTCGAAGGCCTTGACCGCCAGGATCTGGCTGCCGTGCGGGTAGCCGACCACCGTTCCCAGCCGCATCCGCGAGCGGCCCATCACCCGCTTGGCTGCCTTCACCAGCCAGGGGTTGACGGTGACCGCCGCGCAATCGTGCTCGACCGCCAGCGCCACCGCGGCATCCAGCTCGGCCATGGACGCGTTGGCTCGCGTCAGCCGGTGCTCGAGCCGAGCGGCGCGGCGCCCGATGGCTGTCATCGCGGCGTGGGAACCTCCTTCGGGACCGACTGGCACCGTCGGTCGAATGGGCACGGGATCCTAGGACCGCCGATTGTAGCAGCGGCCTAGTCGGATGCCCCCGCCGGCGGCCTGCCTTCGCGTTGCTCCCTGGCACCGCCAGCGCCAGGATCCTCGTCGATTCGCTCCCGGGCGAGGGCCAGCAGCGTCGCCCGCCGGTTGAGGCCCGGGTCGTCCAGCACAGCCTCCATGAGTCCGTCCAGCAGCCGGCCGACCAGCGGCCCCGGCCTGAGGCCAAGCTCGCGTACCAGGTCGTTTCCGTCCACGGCCAGCTGGCCGTGCGCCATCGGATCGGCGGCCAGGACGCGCTCCGACCGGGCGCGCAGCTCGTCCAGCCCGCCCGTTGCCGGCTCGCGCGCCCCGCTGGCGGCGTCGTCGGCACGCCGCAGCGCGTAGAGGTCGTCGAGCAGGTCGGCCCCAACCCGGCGCACGAAGCGGCGCACGGCGGCATCGGTCCATTCGGCGGCGTACGCGAACATGTGGTGGCGCACGAGGCGGGTGACCCGGATGATGTCGGCCTTCGGAAGCCTCAGCCGGCGCAGGACCTCCTCGGCCAGCCTGGCCCCTTCCCGCTCATGACCGATGAAATGGCCGCCGGCCAGGGTGGTGGCCTTGCCGAGATCGTGCAGGAGCCCCGCCAGTCGCAGCACCGGGTCGGCCGCGGGCAGCGCGTCCACGGTTCGCAGCGAATGGTCAAGCGCGTCGCCGGGGATCGCCTTGGCCTGCGGGACCCCGCGCAGGGCCGCAAGCTCGGGCAGGAGCACTCGCAGCAGCCCCAGCTCCTCCATCATCGCCATCGCCCACGACGGCGGCGCCGCCCCGGCCATGATCCGCAGCAGCTCATCGCGCACCCGCTCGCCGGAGAGGCTCGTCGCCGCGCCGGCGTGGCGCCGGATGCCGGCCGCGGTCGCGGTGTCCAGCGCCAGCCCGAAGCGGGTCGCGAAGCGCACGGCGCGCACCATGCGCAGCGCGTCCTCCGCGATGCGGAGGTCCGGGTCGCCGACGGCGCGCAGCACACCGCGTCGCAGGTCCCCGGCGCCGTCGAACGGGTCGAGGAGCCGCCCGCCGCCCGCCTCCAGGTCCATCGGCTCCCAGGCCATGGCGTTGATGGTGAAGTCGCGCCGCGACAGGTCGTCGCCCAGGGAGCCGCCCCAGCGCACCTCGTTCGGGCGCCGCCGGTCGCCGTACGGCCCCTCGATGCGGTAGGTGGTGACCTCCACCGCCGGCCCGTGACCCTCGTCGGGCAGGACCGTCACCGTGCCGAAGGGGTTCTCCCACGTCGCCCGCGGGAAGAGCGCCTCCACCTGCTCCGGGACCGCGGAGGTGGCCACGTCCCAGTCGGTCGGCGCCTGGCCGAGGACCGCGTCCCGGACGCAGCCGCCCACCAGCGCGGCCTCTGCGCCGGCCTGGTGCAGGGCGCCAAGGACGCGGGCGACCGCCGCCGGCAGCGGTATGGTCAGCGGATCGCCGTGGCGCGCGTCCGTCCGGACCGGCACGGCGTCAGGAGCGCGACGCGGAGGTCGGCTCCAGGAAGAGGTACGAACGCCAGGCGTCGTTGCGCTCGTCGGCCAGGTACGAGCCGAACAGGTAGCGCACGTCGGCGCGCGGAGCGCGGGGCTCGCGAAGCAGGGACATCCGCGCCTCGCCCAGCGTCTTCGAGCCCTTGCGGTGGTTGCAGGTCCGGCAGGCGGCGACCAGGTTCTCCCACTCGTGCCGGCCGCCGCGGTGCTTGGGCGTGACGTGGTCGATGGTCAGGTCGCGGCCGGGAGCGCCGCAGTACTGGCAGGTGTGGCGATCCCGGGCGAAGACCTCGCGGCGGCTCAGCTTGACCCGGGGACGCGGCCGCTTGACGTGGTGCTGCAGGCGGATGACCGATGGCGCCGCGATGGCGCGCGTCGGGGTGTGGATCACCTGGTGGTTCCGCTCCAGCAGCTCGGCCTTCTCCGAGCCGAGCAGCGTGAAGGCGCGCCTGATGTCGCAGACGTTGAGCGGTTCGTAGTTCTGGTTCAGGACCAGTACGGGTGCGTTGAACATCGATCGGTTGCCCTTCTGGCGCCGATCATAGCAAGCAGCGGCTCCGCGTTCGCGAGGCGCGTCGGCCCCTACAGCCTGCACCCCACGACGCCAGATCACATTCAGGGGCCATTCGCGCCCGATCACCAGGCACCGAAGCCTGGGCCGACGAGCAGCGAGATGCGGCCCGCGCGGTAGAATTCGATCGGGCATCGGACGCGGCGCAGACGTGCCGTCATCGGTCCCGGGCAGGAAGCACGAATGACGACCATCGAACGATCAACCTGGACGACCAAGGTCGGGCTGGCCCGCATGCTGGCGGGCGGCGTGATCATGGACGTGGTGACCGCCGATCACGCCCGGATCGCCGAGGAGGCGGGTGCCGTGGCGGTGATGGCGCTGGAGCGCGTACCGAGCGACATCCGCAAGTTCGGCGGCGTGGCGCGCATGAGCGACCCGAAGCTGATCGAGGAGATCAAGGCCGCGGTCAGCATCCCGGTCATGGCCAAGTGCCGCATCGGGCATTTCGCCGAGGCGCAGATCCTCCAGCAGCTGGAGGTCGATTTCATCGACGAGTCGGAGGTGCTGACCCCCGCCGACGAGGAGCATCACATCGACAAGCACCAGTTCAAGGTGCCGTTCGTGTGCGGCTGCCGTGACCTGGGCGAGGCCCTCCGACGCATCGGCGAAGGCGCGGCCATGATCCGCACCAAGGGCGAGGCCGGCACCGGCAACATCGTGGAGGCGGTGCGGCATATGCGCGCCGTGATGAAGGGCATCCGCGAGCTGCAGAACATGCGGGAGGACGAGCTCTTCGCCGCCGCCAGGGAGCTGCGGGCTCCCCTGGACGTCGTGAAGAAGACCGCCGAGCTGGGCGAGCTGCCGGTGCCGAACTTCAGCGCCGGCGGCGTGGCCACCCCGGCCGACGCCAGCCTGATGCGCCAGCTCGGCGCGCAGGCCGTCTTCGTGGGATCGGGCATCTTCAAGAGCGAGAATCCCGAGCGCGTGGCCAGGGCGATCGTGATGGCCACCACCCACTACGACAACCCGGAGATCCTGGTCGAGGTCAGCACCGGGCTGGGCGAGGCGATGCCGGGTCTGGAGCTGACCGACATCCCGGCGGAGGAGCGCCTGGCCGTCCGCGGCTGGTAGCGATCCGCCATGGCCGAAGCGGCGCCCATCGAGACCGCGCGCCCGGCCGATGCCGCCCGCCCCAGGCGGATCGGCATCCTGGCCCTGCAGGGCGCCGTCCGCGAGCACGCCGACGCGGTCCGGGCGGTGGGCGCGGAGCCGGTGATGGTCCGCCTGCCCGCCGACCTCGAGGGTCTCGACGCGCTGATCCTGCCCGGCGGCGAGTCGACCACCATGCGGCGCCTGATCGACCGCTACGGTCTGCGCGAGCCGATCATGGCCATGGCCGATGTGGGCAGACCGATGCTCGGCACCTGCGCCGGCATGATCCTCCTCTCGCGCCGCGCCACCGACGGCGAAGAGCCGGTGCTGCCGCTGCTGGACGTCACCATCCGACGCAACGCCTACGGCCGCCAGCTGGCCTCGCACGAGGCCGATGTCTCGATCCCCGCGATCGGCGACGAGCCGCTGCACGGCGTCTTCATCCGCGCCCCTGTCGTGGCCGAGACGGGTCCGGGGGTGGAGGTGCTGGCGCGGGACGCCGACGGGCGCCCCGTCGCCGTGCGGCAGGGCCGGATACTGGCCACCGCGTTCCATCCGGAGCTGACCGAGGACCGGCGGCTCCATCGGCTCCTGCTGGAGATGATCGAGGCATGACCGTGGACGGTGGCGCCATTCGCGCCGCGCGCATCACCGACCGCCAGGCGCTGGCCGACCTGTCGCGCCGGGTGCACCAGTCCCAGGACGGCTATCGCCGCTCCCTGGGCGTGCCGGCGCCGAGCGCCAGCGCCGCCCTGCCCCGCATCAGCCTCTCCACCCTGATCCCGTCGTGGCTTCCGCTGCGACATCCGTCGGTGCATCTCGTCGCCGAGGCCGACGGAGAGATCGTCGGGTCCTGCCGGGCCATCGAGGAGCCGCGGCGCCACGACTGGGTGATCACCGAGCTGGACGCGGCTGACGGCCCGATGGCCGGGGAGGTGCGCTACGGCCTCCTGGGCGCCCTGGTCGCCGAGGCGGCCGAGCACAACGTCAGCCGCTTCCACGCCGCCTGCTCCGACGTCCCCGACAACCTGGAACTGTTCGGGCAGATGGGCTTCATGGCCTACGCACAGGAGGAGATCCACTACCTGCCGCCGGAGGGCGCCCGCGGGCCGGGCTCGTGGCTGCGGCGCATGATCGGCCGCGAGGGCCACGCCCACCCGTCCGGCGGGGGACGCGGCCACCGCTATGAGCTGCAACGCGCGGGCGCGCCGGATGCGTGGCACCTGTTCGACCTGTGGACGCATGCGACGCCGCCGGCGATCGCGCGCATCGAGGGCTACCGGGCCGAGGACTGGGAGACGGCCGGCCACGAAGGCGTGGTGCCGCGCACCAGCCTCAACCCGCTCCTCCATTTCAGCGGGGTCGACGCCTGGCTGCTCCCCTGGGAGCAGCGCGCCGGCGGCTTCGCGCAGCACGGCGGCTGCCGCGAGGGCCCACACTACCTGCGCTTCCTGGTGCGCGAAGCCGCCGACGGCGGCGAGTTCCTGCGCAGCGTGCTGGCGGTGATGGGGTCGGAGGCGTTGGCTGCCGGGATCCTCGCTCCGGTGCGAACATATGAGGCAACGGGGCTCCGTGCCGCGGCCGACGTCGGTTTTGAGCCGATCGGACGCGTCACGCTGCTGGTACGCGAGGTGCGGTCCACAGTCCGTCAGCCGGCGATGGTGCCGGCCATCCAGTGACCGGGAGGGATGCGAACGCGGTGAGCAGGCTCGAAACCACCGACGACCTCGACGCGCTGATGGAGGCGCTGCCCGACGAGATCGTGGCGCGGCTGCGCACGGTCGCCAGCCGGGCGGACCTCTTGGAGGTGGTGATGGACCTCGGGCGCCATCCCGAGGCGCGCTTCACGCACGGCGAGGAGGTGCTCCTGGACCGTGAGGTGACCGAGGCCGACATCGCGCACGTCATCGACCACATCGGCGCCTTCGGCGACGACAACCGGGCCGGGATCGAGCGGACGCTGCATCGGATCAGCGCCATCCGCAACCGGGCAGGCAAGGTGGTGGGCCTGACCTGCCGCATCGGGCGGGCGGTGTTCGGCACCATCGACATCATCCGCGACATGGTGGAGGCCGGGCAGTCCCTCCTCATCCTGGGCCGCCCCGGCGTGGGCAAGACCACGATGCTGCGCGAGGTTGCGCGCGTGCTGGCCGACGACCTGGGGAAGCGGGTGATCGTGGTGGACACGTCCAACGAGATCGCCGGCGACGGCGACATCCCGCACCCCGGCATCGGCGACGCGCGGCGCATGCAGGTGCGCACCCCCACCGAGCAGCACGCGGTGATGATCGAAGCGGTCGAGAACCACATGCCCGAGGTGATCGTCATCGACGAGATCGGGACCGAGCTGGAGGCTGCGGCCGCGCGCACCATCGCCGAGCGCGGCGTGCAGCTGGTGGGCACCGCCCATGGCAACACGCTCGACAACCTGATGCTCAACCCGACCCTCTCTGACCTGGTGGGCGGCATCCAGCCGGTGACCCTGGGCGACGAGGAGGCGCGGCGCCGCGGGACGCAGAAGACGGTGCTCGAGCGCAAGGCGCCGCCGACCTTCGACGTGCTGGTCGAGATCGTGGAACGCGACCGGGTGATCGTGCACCGCAACGTGGCCGAGACGGTGGACGCCATCCTGCGCGGCCACATGGTGCCGCCCGAGCAGCGCTGGCGGGAGGACGGCCAGCTGAAGGCCGCCGCCAAGTACGACTACCAGATCAGCGAGACCGCGGCCGGCAACCCGGCCTTCGCCCCGCTGGAGCCGACCGGCGGCTTCGGGGCCTTCTCGCGCGGCCGCGCCGGCGCCGGTGGAACCTTTGGCGGAGCCGGGCTGCGGCCGCTGCCCGGCCGCGGATCGGGCCGCGGTCGCGCGCTCCCCGGCGAGCGGCTGAGCGGCGGAGGCGGAGGCGGAGGGGGCAGC
>DASUSP010000106.1:0-4043 GCA_036375035.1 Candidatus Limnocylindria bacterium | reverse complement strand
TTCTCGATCGTGTCGGCGTCGGAAGAGGGCTGCGCGGTGTTGCGCTCTTCGGTCGTCATGCGCTCAATTCCCGTGGTGCTCCTGTCGGTGTAGGCGGGCGATGATCGCCTTCAGCATCGGGATCGCCATCTCGGGATGCTCCTCCAAGGAAGCCCGGAACTCCCATGCAGAGATCAGCAGGCAGGTCAGCTCGGTCTCGGCGATCACCGTGGCCGTGCGCCCATGCTCCTCGATCAGGGCCAGCTCGCCGAAGAAGTCGCCGGCCTTCATCATTCCGACTCGGCCCTTGTCACCCACCTCGACGCGCGCCGTCCCGGAGCTGATCAGGTACAAACGCGTGGCCGGGTCGCCCTCGCGCACCACCACCTCGCCCGGGGCGTAGGTCTGCTCCCGCGCGGTGCGCAGCACCTGCTCGCGCTCGCGCGGCTTTAGGACGGCCAGCAGCGGGATCGCGGCGGCGGCTTTGGTGTCCATCGTTCCTCCGACTGACGTGCGGCGCACATGCTAGGGCGTTGCCGCCCGCACGGGAAGCCGCGGCCGACCGGCTGCCCGGTTAACTGGAGCCGGTTCTGCGCCCTCCGTCCCGTCCCGGCGCGCCTCTGTACCGATCTATCGGTTCGGTTGTGGCCGGACGGCTTCGTGGGGCACGCTTTCACCGATCTATCGGTCCAGTGGCCGCACGACGGGTGCCCGGAGGCACGGTTCACGCTCCCAGCTGGCCGATAGACCAGCCAGATCCTCGCCCGGACGGGGGCTCAGGCCAGATCCTGACCGATAGATCGGCAGGATCGGCCGGATCGTCCGGATCGGCTCAGGACGCGCGGCCTCAGGCCAGGAAGCGGTGCGACCGCTCGGCGCTGGGCCGCAGGTCGTCCAGGGTGGACAGGAACGCGGCGAGCACCGGGGACAGCTCGCCGGCGTCACGGCGCCGGGCGACCACGATCTGGCGTCGCACCGGAGGCATGTCCGTCACCGACACCGGAACCAGGCGGCCGGCCCCAATCTCGGACTGGACCGACGTCAGCGGCAGCAGGGCGATGCCCAGGCGCTGCTCAACCATCCGCTTGGCGGCGTCGATGTTGTCGACCTCCAGCTGCCCGCGCGGCGAGATGCCGGCCTGCCGAACGATGGCGCTGGTCAGCTCGTGGTAGGAGCTGGTGCGGTCGAATAGGATCAGGTTCTCAGCCGCAAGCTCGGCCATCCGCACCTGGCCGGCCGCCGCGAAACGGTGGCCGCGGTGCACGACCAGCACCACCTCGTCCTCGTAGAGGAGCGTGGTGGTCACCTCGGGATGATGGATGGGACGCATGAGCCCGATCTCCACCTCGTCGCGCAGCACCATCTCCAGCACCTCCTCGGAGTGGCCACTGCGCACGCTGAGCCGGACGTTCGGGTGCGCCGCCTGGAAGCGATGCAGCATGGCCGGCAGGACGTAGGTGCTGATCGCAGGCGCCGCCCCGATGGTCAGCCGCCCCGCGCCGCCGCTGGCGACCTCCTGGACCGCCTCCCGGCCACGGTTCAGCGCCGCCAGTGCGCGCTCGGCGTGGGGCAGCAACGCCCGTCCGGCCTCGGTCAGGCGGCTGCCGTGGCGCGAGCGGACGAACAGCTGCGCGTCCAGGTCCCGTTCCAGGGCCTGCAGGCGGGCGGTGAGCGCCGGCTGGGTCACGAACAGCTCCTCGGCCGCGCGCGAGATGGACCCGAGGCGGGCGACGCTGACGAAGGCGTTTACCCGCGCAAGATCCATCGGTCCACGTACATCAGCCATGTCTATGACGCCCATTCATAGAATCGTCTTGTCTTATGATACCGGATCTGTCAGGGTGAAGCCATGCTTTACGACATCTACACCGATCGACGCCGCGTCCAGCCGGTCGCCGGCGTCGCACAGCGACCCGTCAGCGCCGACGAGGCGCGCACCGACCCGTGGCTGCTCTGGCGGCCTGAACTCCCGGCCACGCCGCACGTCCTAACCGTGGCCGAGATGGCCGAATGCGCCTGCCCGGAGCTCTGCAACCGCGACCACGTCAACGAGTAGCAGGGGGATCGCCATGACCGCCGTGACGCTGCCGCCTGCCCCGGAGCGCCCGGCAGGCTCCGATCCGCTCGCCGACGAGGTTGAGGCCATCCGACGCTGGATGGCCTCAGACCGGTTCGACGGGCTGATCCGTCTGTACTCTCCCCGCCAGGTCGCCGAGCAGCGGGGCGCCATCGCGGTGGATTACCCGGTCGCGCGCGCGGCCGCGGAGCGCCTGCACGGGCGCCTGCGGGAGCTGTTCGCTCAGCAGCGCTCGATCACCACCTTCGGCCCCTACTCGCCGGGGCAGGCGGTGGCCATGAAGCGCGCCGGGATCGAGGCCATCTACATCGGCGGCTGGGCCACCAGCGCCAAGGGATCCGCCGACGAGGATCCGGGGCCGGACCTGGCCAGCTACCCCCTCTCCCAGGTTCCCGAGGAGGCCGCGGGCGTGGTCCGCGCGCTGCTGACCGCCGACCGCAACCAGCGCTTCGCCCGCTCGCGCATGACCCACGAGCAGCGGGCCGCGACCCCCGAGGTCGACTTCACGCCGATGATCATCGCCGATGCCGATACCGGGCACGGCGGGGACGCCCACGTGCGCAACCTGGTCCGGCGCTTCGTGGAGGCGGGCGTGCCCGGCTACCACATCGAGGACCAGAAGCCGGGTGCCAAGAAGTGCGGCCACCAGGGCGGCAAAGTGCTGGTGCCGGTGGACGAGCAGATCAAGCGGCTCAACGGCGCCCGCTTCCAGCTGGACATCATGGGCGTCCCGGGCCTGGTCGTTGCACGGACCGATGCCGAGGCAGCCAACCTGATCGATGGCAGCGCCGACGAGCGCGACCAGCCCTTCATCCTGGGCGTCACCGATCCCGAGGTGCCGTCCTACCGCGTCGGCTTCCTGGCCGTGATGCGCCACCTGGAGCGCGCCGGAATCGGAGAGCTGAACGGGCATCGGCTGTACGCCGTCCCGGCCGACGACGAGGCACGCGCCGACGCGTGGCTGCGCCAGGTCGGGCTGGCCGCGACCCTGGACCGGCTGGCCGGCGAGCACGCCGCCAGCCCGGCGTCCAGCGCCGAGCAGACCTTGGACGCTGCCACCGACGCGTTCCTGGCCGAGTGGGAGCCGCGCGCCGGCCTCACCACCCTTGCCGAGGCGATCGCCGAGGCGATCTCGTTCCGCATCGAGGAGGGCGTCGATCTGGAGATGGACGAGGCCGCCTGGCGCAGCTTCGCGGCCGACGCCCCGTGGTCGGTGCTGCGTGCGGCCGCCGAGCGGATGGGGATCCGCGTTACGTGGGACGCAGAGCGGACCCGCACGCCGGAGGGCTACTACCAGGTCCGCGGCGGCATCCCCTACGCCATCGCCAAGTCCCTTGCCGTGGCGCCGTACGCGGACCTGCTCTGGATGGAGACCAAGACCGCCAACCTGGACGATGCGCGTGAGTTCGCCGAAGCGATCCACGCCGTCCACCCCGACAAGATGCTGGCCTACAACCTGTCGCCCTCGTTCAACTGGGACACCACTGGCATGAGCGACGACGAGATGCGCGCCTTCCCCGAGGAGCTGGGGCGGCTCGGCTACGTCTTCAACTTCATCACCTACGGCGGTCACCAGATCGACGGGCTGGCCGCCGAGGAGTTCGCCACCGCTCTCAAGCAGGACGGCATGCTGTCGCTGGCGCGACTGCAGCGGAAGTTCCGTCTGGTCGAGTCTCCCTACCGCACGCCCCAGACCCTGGTGGGCGGCCCGCGCGGCGACGCGGCCCTCATGGCGGCCTCCGGCGGCACGGCGGCCACCAAGGCGATGGGCAAGGGCTCCACGCAGTTCCAGCACCTGGTGCAGACCGAGGTCGCGCCGAAGGTCCTCGAGGACTGGCTGGGCACCTGGGCAGCGGCGAACGACGCGAAGGAGAAGTTCCGCGTTCAGCTCCGCCCGCGCACGTCCGGTGCGGACCTGCTCGAGCTCTCGCTGCACAACAGCACCGGCAAGGTGCTCGACGTGGTGTTCGCCAGCGTCACCGATCGC
>DASUSP010000105.1:0-5656 GCA_036375035.1 Candidatus Limnocylindria bacterium | reverse complement strand
AAGGACCGGCCAGGCCAGCTGCGGAAGGCCGCTGAACTCGCCGAGGTCTGCGAGCTCGGTCGCCGGACCGCCGGAGACCGCGAGCAATCCGGCGGCTGCCAGGAAGACGACGATCGGCAGGATCGCGGCGACGTACCAGCGGGCCGACACCCGCCATCGCGCAAATCGGCCCAGGAACTCTCTCAAGCCGGATCGCCCGCCCACGATTACGGTGACGATCAGCGCGGCGAGCATTGGACCGAGAAGCCCTGGGAAGTGGCTCGCCCCCGTCGTGGCACCCGGTGTCACGGTCTCTCCGCGGATGGCCATCGGGAACCAGTACGCCCACGAGAGCGTCCAGGCGAGGATCACGAACGAGACGAGCGGATGACGCCGGATCGAACCGAGGAGCACCGTCATGTCCTCCGTTGGGGTGCTCGCCGAGGCTGAGACTGCTCCGATACCAGACTCCGGGCCCATCGGCACAGGCCGTTTGACCCGGAAAGCGGGAGCCAATTGGCAGACGTATCGGGAGTCAAGCAGGATCGCGCTCGGAAATCATCTGCCTGTCCTCGCGTGGAGTGTAGGACGGCGCCCGCCGAACTGGGATAGATCGCACGCGTTTGGCATATTGAAGCCGCGAACGGGCCAGACCCCACTAGCGGCTAACGCGGCGAACACCGGTACCAGAACCACGATGCCAAGCTTGGTACCGGCCGGGTTGGAATCCTCTCGCCCGACCACGATTCCAAGCACGGTACGTGGCCTGCGGCGCTGTCCGCGGGGCCTTCGCCATGGCCCGTTTTCCTCGCTGTAACCCTATCGGCCGACCCCACCACAACGGGGTGCAGCCTTTGCGCCTCGGAGCTCAACCGAGCGATTCTCCTTGCCTTATGGGTGGAGAGGGCGCATGGTGGGCCGGCGATCGTCTGACCGGCAGGCTGGGCGGCGGACCCGATCAATGGGGAGGAGACCCACCCATGACCATGACCATGAGCACCCGCACGCGGGCCGAGGTCGAGTCAGATATCAAGGAGACGTTCGGAATCGTGCCGAGCTTCTTCTCGCGAATCCCGGACCAGTTCTTGGACCACGAGTGGTCGATGATGAAGGAACTGGAGTTCGGAGAGACGCTGATCCCTAACAAGTACAAGGAGCTCATCGGCGTGGGTATCCACGCCGAAACGAAGTGCGGCTACTGCACGCTCTTCCACCAGGAGGCGGCGAAGCTCTTCGGCGCCACCGATGAGGAAATCCAGGAAGCCGTCCACTTCGCCAAGTTCACGGTCGGCTGGAGCGTGTACCTGAACGGAATCCGCGAGGATTACGACCAGTTCACCCGCGAGCTTCAGCAGATCGGGTCGTACCTGCAGTCAAGGGGCTAGTCCTCTTGCAGCTCGAGCGGGTGCAGCCCACGGTCTTCCGGCTGACCCTGCACGCCTACGAGGCGGCGGCCTTGATAGCCGCCGCCCGCTGGGCGGCCGAAGGAGCCAGTGATCCGCTGCCCGAGGAGGCGACGCACCAGCTGCGCCAGCTGCTCGAATCCTACGATCGCGCCCTGGCGGGCCTGGGACCGATCACTCGGTGAGCTGACGCTGGCCGATTCGGGTTCTGGGCTCCAACTCGTGGCGGCTACGAAATGGGGTTCGAGACTTCGGAGATTCGAATCCTCTCGCCCCGAACTAAGGCGGCGTCACGCCGTTGATCTGGAAGGCGAAGTCCACCGCCTCGCGGTAGGTCATCGCTTGGCCGGTGGCCCATGCCTCGGCCGCGGCCTCGGCACCCAGGTGCCCCTCAGCCGCATTGATTGCCAGCTGCTCCTCGCGGTCAAACGAACCGAGCAGAGCACCGAGACCAAGCTCTCGGGCCATGGCCTCAGTGGCGCTGAACAGGATCAGAACATCTCGCCACTCGCCGATCGCCGACTGCACCTCGGCGAGTCCTCCGAGTGGAAAGACGGCATCGTGTCGCCAACCCAGCGAGTCTGCCATTTTCAGCGAGGACAGGAGCAAGGCACGACCTGCTTCAACTTTACCGGCTCTGACGAGCCCGGTCCCGACGCCATTCTCAAACCGAGAGACAAAATCAGGGCCAGCGACCTGGCGAACGGTGTCGAGCGCGGCCTGATGTGTTTTGCGGAGCCGCGTTGGGTCGAGACCCCGCTCCTGGTACAGGGAGGCGAGCCCATTGAGGGCAACGAGTCGCGCGAAGACCATGTTGCCAGCCTCCGCCTCACCAAGGAGGGCCTCGAGGCGCTCAACGGCGTCAGGTGCGGTGTCGTCGGTCCACGTGGTCCGGATCTCCAGTAGGAGACTACCCGCGCCGCGCGCCTCTTGTTTTGCGCGACGTACCGCGCTCCGCGCGCGCGGTACGTCGCCTGCGTCTCCCCGGATTACTGCTTCGTAGAGGTGGGCGCGCGCCTTCACGAGCGCATCACTGCCCCGAGCGGCTAGTGCCAGCGCCCGATCCAGCATCTCGAATGCGACCTCCGGCTCTCCTCGGCGATAGGCGAGGCGGGCCACGACGAGCAGCGCCTCGCACGTCGCCCGCTCGCCCAGGGTGCCGGCGGCCAGCAGCTCGTCTGCGATGCGGGCGGTGTCGACCGCCTGGCTGGTCCAGATCCCGTACTCCTGCAGGTGCACCAGCACGTCGATGCACGCATCGGGCGCGGTGCTGGCCATCGTGCGCAGGGCGGCGACCACGTCGGGGTGCTGGTGCCGCAGCTCGGCCACGTCGGCGACGCTGCGTGACCCGGTGGCGCGCGGGCAGAGGCGTTCGATCTCGGCCATCATGAAGGCGGCGTGGCGCCGGACGATGTCGGCCCAGGCGGCGGCCGAGGAACGTGCCCGGCCGACCGCGCGCAGCGGCTCCAGCATCCGGAACTGAGCCTGGTGGCCGACCGACGGTTGGCGCGTGACGAGCGAGGCATCCAGCAGCGCGCCGAGCAGCCGGATAGCTTGTGCGCGGTCCATCTGCAGCACGGCGCCCGCGGCGCGCAAGCTGAACGAGCCGGCGAAGACGGCCAGCTGCTCGAAGGCACGCCGCTCCACAGGCGACAGCCTGTCGAGGGTCCAGGCGATGGCGGCCTGCATGGTGTGCTGCCTCTCGGGCGCATCGGTGGATGGCGCCGCGAGCCGGGGGAGCCGCTCCGCCAGGCGCGTCTCCAGCTCGGCCACGCTCTCGACCGCCGTCTGGGCGGCGACTAGCTCGATGGCCAGCGGCAGGCCATCCAGGGCACGGCTCATGGATGCCACGCCGGGCAGCTCGTCGGGTTCGATCAGGGCGCCGGCATTGGCGGCGGCCCGCAGGAAGAGCTGGACGGCCGGCTCGGCGGCCAGGTCGCGCTCGTCGGCATCCGGCACCGCCAGTGGCGGCACGGGAACCAGCCGCTCGGCGTGGAGCCGGAGCGGGGCACGGCTGGTGGCTACGATCAACCCTGAGGTGGCGTCGATCAGTGCGGCCAGCTCAGGCACCGCGCCCAGCACATGCTCCAGGTTGTCGAGCACGACGATCGTGCGCCGCTCGGCCAGGATCGCCGCCAGCTCGTCGGCGAGCTCGCCGGACTCGGGCGCGAGGCCCATGCCGGCCGCCGTGGCCGGCAGCACCTCCTCCGGGGTGGAGACCGCGGCCAGGTCGACGAAGAAGACGCCGTCGGGATAGCGGGGTGCCAGGCGGTGGGCGAGGGCGAGCGCCAAGGCGGTCTTGCCGCTGCCGCCGGCACCAGTCAGGGTGATGAGCCGCTCGGCCGCGGCCAGCTCTTCGAGCTCGGCCAGCAGCGCGTCGCGGCCGAACAGCGTCGGCGCCGGGGGCAGGCGCGGCGCGGGGCGTGGCTGAGCGGCCGGCCGGGTCGCCGTCTGGGTGGTGGGCGCTGAAGCGACCGCCAGCTCGGGGTCCTGGGCCAGGATCCGCTGTTGGAGGGCCTGCAGCTCGGGTCCGGGCTCCACGCCGAGGTCGAGCACCAGCCGGCTGCGGGCGGCGATGTAGGCATCCAGGGCGGCGGCCTGCTGCCCGGCCCGATACAGCGCCGTCATCAGCTGCCCGTGCAGCCGCTCGCGGTAGGGGTGCTCGGCGATGAGGGACTGGAGTTGGGGCACTAACGCCTGCGCCTCGCCCAGCGCCAGGCGGGCGTGGATGGCCTGTTCGGCAGCATCCACCCGCAGCTCCTCGTAGCGGTCGGCGGCGTGGGCCGCGAACGGGAAGTCGCGCAGGTCCATCAGCGCCGGACCGCGCCACAGGCCGAGGGCCGCGTCCAGCTGCTCGAGGGCTGGCGCGAGCTGGCTGTCGCCCAGCAGCCGCCGGCCATCGGCCACGCCGCGCTCGAAGGCGGCGGCGTCGACCGTCAGCCGGTCGCCCGCAAGGCGGTAGCCGCCGGGCACGCTCTGCAGCGGCTGTCGCTTGCCGCTGCGCAGCACGCGGCGCAGCCGGGCCACGTGGACCTGCATCGCCTTCGCCGCACCGGCCGGCTCATCGGCCTCGCCCCACACGCCGTCGGACAGGGCCGCGGCGCTGACCGGCTGGTCGACACGCAGGGCCAGCATGGCCAGCACCGCGCGCTGGGTCGGGCCGCCGGCTGGGACTTCCGCCCCGTCCCGGCACAGCTCGACCGGTCCCAGCAGTCGAATCGCGAGGTCCGCGCCTGCCATCGGCTCACGCCCCTCCTCGCCCCGAGTGTGAGCCGCGCCCCGGCCTGAGGGCAAGCCCCGCGCGGGTGTAGCCGGGCTGTAGCCGGGCTGTAACCGTGGCCGCCCAAGGTGAGCGCGGATCGAGCGCACGGAGCGCAAGCCCGGGGCCGTTCGACCGACAGGCAACCAGCAGGCAGGAGCACCAACCATGGCCACCACAATCGGACAACGCCTCGTCACCCAGAAGCGGGCCAGCCACTGGGTGGCGGCCATCGCGGCCGGTGCCGCGGCCCTGATCCTGGCCGGTGGGCTGGGACTGGCGGTCTTCATCAGCCAGGCACCGGCGGGCACGCTGCCCGGTCCGGAGCCCCGGCCTGTCAGCCAGGTCCAACACGCCGCCGGACGCGGCTTCCAGGTCGACCTGGGCAGCTACACCACCTCGCTGGTGGCAGGCACCTCGCAGGCCAATGGCTACGCCGCTGGCAAGGGCGGCGCGATGGAGTACGCCGGGCTCGAACTTCCGGCGGCAGCGGCCCCGGCAGTCAGCCAGCCACGGGGTGGCGTCCTCGAGTCGGCTGACGTGCGGTGAGCACAGACGAAGCGCGGACCGAGCCAGAGCCGGTCACCCCCCGTGGGTGGCCGGCTCTCAGTCGGGCCGGTGCCGAAGCCGCAGGTGGAGGCTCAGTGCGGGCGGCGTGCCTTGCGACGCGGAGTGTGGCGAACGCCGTTGACAGCCCCGCACGGGGTCTTCTATACCTGATGCCTCGGGCAGGGACGTGATGGCAGGCTACATTCTGCGGCGCGCGTTGTGGCTCGTCCCGGTCGTCTTCGCCGTGTCGCTGATCACCTTCCTGTTGATGCACCTGGCACCCGGCTCGCCCTTCCAGCAGAACGAGGAAAAGGTGCTTTCGGGCGAGCTGATCGAACGCCTGGATCGCCAGTTTGGCCTGGACGAGCCGATCTGGCGGCAGTACCTGAATTGGCTGGGCGGCATCCTAACCGGTGATCTGGGCCCCAGCTACATCATTCGCGGGCGGGACGTCCAGGACCTGCTC
>DASUSP010000104.1:0-3441 GCA_036375035.1 Candidatus Limnocylindria bacterium | reverse complement strand
CTGGGTGCGCGAGCAGGTCGGGCTGCCGCAGGGCGTCGGCGACGAGGCGACATCGGCCGAGCCCGTGGCGGAGCACGTCTAAACTAGCCGCATGGCAGTCGAGCCGGCCAGGCACAGTACCGTTCCCGGGGCGTTCTCCGGTTCGGCGCTGCGAACCGACTTCCCGGTCTTCGACACGCTCACCGGGCAGGGCAAGCGGCTCGTCTTCCTGGACGCTGCGGCCTCGGCCCCCAAGCCGCGGGTCGTGATCGACGCGGTGGCGGACACCTACGCCCACCACTACGCCAACGTCCACCGCGGCATCTACGAGCTCTCCGAGGACGCCACGCGTCGTTTCGAGGGGGCGCGGCGCAAGGTGGCCGGCTTCATCAACGCCCCGTCGGAGCGCGAGGTCGTCTTCGTCCGCAACGCCACCGAGGCGATCAACCTGGTCGCGTTCTCGTGGGGCCGCCACAACCTGAAGCCGGGCGACCGGGTGGTGACGACTCAGCTGGAGCACCACGCCAACATCGTGCCGTGGCAGCAGCTCACCCGCGAGGCGGGCGCCACGCTGGACTACGTGGCCATCACCGACGATGGCCACCTGGACATGGACGACCTGCGAGCCAAGCTCGCCCTGCGCCCGCGCCTGCTGGCCGTGGCGCACGTCAGCAACGCCCTCGGAACCATCAACCCGGTCGACGAGATCACGGCGCTGGGCCACCAGGCCGGCGCCCTGGTCCTGGTGGACGCGGCCCAGTCGGCGCCGCACATGCCGGTCGACGTGCAGGCCATCGGCTGCGACTTCCTGGTGCTCTCCGGGCACAAGATGCTGGGGCCGTCGGGCATCGGGGCGCTGTGGGGCCGCCGCGAGATCCTGGACGCAATGCCCCCGTTCATGACCGGCGGCAGCATGATCATCCGCGTGACGCTGGAGGGCGCCGAGTTCAACGAGGTGCCCTACCGCTTCGAGGCCGGCACACCGGCCATCGCCGAGGCCATCGGGCTGGGTGCCGCCATCGACTACCTCGACGGATTGGGCATGGGCAACGTGCGCGCGCACGAGCGCTTCCTGTTCGAGCAAGCCTGGGCCGCCCTGGGCGAGATCCCCGGCGTGCGGCGGCTCGGCCCGGATGACCCGGAGACGCACGCCGGCGTGATCAGCTTCGTGCTGGACGGGATCCACCCGCACGACGTTGCCACCATCTTCGACCACGAGGGGATCGCGGTCCGTGCCGGACACCACTGCGCGCAGCCGGTCATGCTGCGCTACGACGTGCCGGCCACAACGCGCGCCAGCTTCTACGTCTACAACGACACCGATGACGTCGAGGCGCTCGCCGCGGCGGTCCGCGCCACCCAGCAGCTCTTCGGCGCCTGAGCCGGCCTGGACCGATGGACAACCTCTACCGCGACTTCATCCTGGAGCACTACCGCAACCCGCACAACAAGGGCGTCCTGGAGCCGCACGACCTGCACTTCGCCGACTCCAACCCGACCTGCGGCGACGAGATGAGCATGACCCTGCGGCTCGACGAGTCCGATGAGCGCATCGCCGACGTTGCCTTCGACGGACGCGGCTGCGCCATCAGTCAGGCCTCGGCCTCCATCCTGACCGATGGCCTGCGCGGCAAGAGCCTGGACGAGATCCGCGCGATGGATCCCGGGGCGCTGCTGGAGGAGCTGGGCGTGCCCATCGGTCCCGCCCGGCTGAAGTGTGCGCTGCTGTCCTTCAAGGTGCTGCAGGGCGCCGTCGCCGGGCACGAGGTCTCGTGGCCGGAAGAGGCGGAGGCGGTCGGGTAGTCGACATGACCCGCGCCGCCCCGGCGCCCCGCCAGGTCGATGCCGCCGGGGCGCTGAAGCTGGCCGAGGCCGGCTACCGCGTCGTCGACGTGCGGGAGCCGTACGAGTGGAAGGCCGGACACGTGCCGGGCGCCACGCTGATTCCGCTGGCGGACCTCCCGTCCCGCCACGAAGCCGAGCTTCCGGACCGCGACGCCCCCATCCTGCTCCACTGCCGCTCGGGCTCGCGCTCCGGGCGGGCCGCCGCGTTCCTGGCGCAGCGCGGCTACCGCAACGTGGTGAACCTCGCAGACGTGATCGACCGCTGGCGGCGGCTCGGCGGGGCGTGGGAGGCCGAGCCGCCGGCGCTCTCGCCGGCGCAGCAGCGGCGCTACAGCCGCCAGCTGCTGATCCCGGAGATCGGCGTGGATGGCCAGCGACGCCTGCTCGATGCGAAGGTGGTGCTGATCGGGGCCGGGGGGCTCGGGTCGCCGGCGGCGCTGTACCTGGCCGCGGCGGGGATCGGCACCATCGGGCTGGTCGACGACGACGTCGTGGACGAGTCCAACCTGCAGCGCCAGGTGCTGCATGCCGCCGGGCGCATCGGGCAGCCCAAGACGGCATCGGCGCGGGCGGCACTGGAGGGGCTCAACCCCGAGACCCGCGTGGTGGAGCACCGCGAGCGCCTGGTCGCCGAGAGCGCGGAGCGGCTGATCGCCGGCTACGACCTGATCGTGGACGGCTCCGACAGCTTCGAGACACGCTACGTCCTCAACGACGCGGCGGTGCGGCTGCGCAAGCCGGTCGTACACGCATCGGTCTATCGCTGGGAGGGGCAGGTGACGACCTTCGTCCCGTTCGCGGGACCGTGCTACCGCTGCATGTACCCCGCCCAGCCGCCCGAGGAGCTGGCACCGGCCTGCGCCGTGGCCGGCGTGGTGGGGGTGCTGCCCGGGCTGGCGGGGATGCTGCAGGCCAACGAGGTGATCAAGCTGGTCGTGGGTGTGGGGCGGCCCCTGGTCGGGCGGCTGCTGACCTTCGACGCGGCCACGAGCGAGTTCCACGAGGTGCGCGTCCCTCGCGACCCGGCCTGCCCGGCCTGCGGCGAGGGCTCGCTCTCGCGGTGAGGCGGATGGTGCTGCCGCGCGCGGTGGCGGAGGAGATGCTGGCCCACGCGCGGGCGGAGCTGCCGAACGAGGCGTGCGGGATGCTGTCAGGCTCGGTGGCACGGGGGACGGTGACCACGTTCCACCCGGCCCGCAACGCCCACGTCTCGCCGCGTCGCTTCAGCCTGGACCCGCGAGACCAGGTGCGCATCACCTACGCGGTGGAGGACGCCGGCGAGGAGGTGGTGGCGATCTTCCACTCCCACACCGGCTCTCCGGCCGTCCCGTCGGCCGCTGACCGCCGAGAGGCAACCTACCCGGAGGCGTTCCACGTCATCGCCAGCCTGGTCCAGCCCGATGGCTCGGCCGAGCGCTGGCTGCGCGCGTGGCGAGTTCGCGATGGGCGCGCGGACGAGGTTCCGTTGGAGCTGGTCTAGCCCGGGTCCGCGACCTCCAGGACCTCGCCGCTGGTCAGGTCCAGCAGCACGTCGATGCCCGGCGAGCCCTCCTCGCCACCGGACCGATAGGCCAGCCAGTAGCGGCCGGTGTCCGGCGGAGCCAGCCAGCGCGCCCC